>NZ_JAFEVH010000017.1:0-25922 GCF_048054155.1 Wolbachia endosymbiont of Nasonia giraulti | reverse complement strand
AGATGACAGGATATTTGTTTCTAATTCTTTATAATCTACCAAACCAGTAGTTCTATTTGCTTGACTCATATCAAACCTCCATTTTTTATATCAATTTATTACTTTTTTTTCGGTTTGACACACTTTTTTGAACGTTCCCGAGGAAAGCAAGTTACCTACGTTTCTACTCTCTGCCACCTTCTCAACAGAACTTATAGAACTTATGTTAGAAGATAAATCATTATCACAATTTTCCTCATCGCTATCAAGTCCACTATCAAAACTTGAAGATCTGGATAACTCTGTCTTCTTTTGTGAGGCACTATCAGGCTCACTAAAAACGTTTCCTGCTAGAGTATAAAATTGATGATTGAAGCTTCTTTGTTCAATAGAACTCATGTTAGAAGATAAACCATTATCACTACCATATCCGCCATCAGAGCTTGAAGATCTGAGTAACGTCATCTTTTCTTCCAGTGGAACACAAGACTCATTATTAGTCTCATTAAAAATATTTCTTGTTGGAGTATAAAATTGATTATTGAGGCTTCTTTGTTCATCAGCATGAATTTTTTCTCCCAGTCCATCAGCTATTTCTACAACTTTATCATCCCATTCATTCTCACACTCTAGCTTGCTTCTTAACTCTTCAACTTCCCATGCTAGTTTGCATATCCCTTGTTCATAAGATTCCAGTTGTGCTTTATGCTCATCTTTCAACTCTTGCACTTGAAGTTTTAAATTGCTTATATACTGCTCCTTTTCCTTCATTATGTGTGCTGCTTCTTTTAATTTGTCTTCTAACTCCTTCTTTTCTGTATTAACACCTTTTAGCTTACCCTCTAGCTTTCCTTTTGCTTCACATACATTTTTAAGTTCTTGTGCTTTCTCTTGTAACTCTGCTAACACACTTGCTAACTTTTCATCTTTTTGTGCCAGTTCAGTTTGCAATTCCGTGTTTTTTCGCTCTTCTTTTTCAAAACTGTTTTGTAAATCAGTTATTTGTTATGAAGCAATTTCTGGTTGAGTTTCAGTGTGCTGTAAATTGGCTTCCAATGCATTGCTATTAATAGAAGGAGAAGAAGGAAGGCTATTATCAGCATCAACTTTATGATCTAACTTCCCCTCTGGTTCCTTACCTTGATAAGCCACCATAGATTCATTGTAAAAATTAATAGGAGTAGCCCTATCCTCTTCTAGTGATTCCATTACAGCATCATATAAGGAGAGACCTTGAATATATAATTCATCGTTTTGCTTTATTAATTCTAGAATCTCCTTCGATGAAACAAAATCTTCACCATTAAATTTTAGTATTTCAGTTATGCCATCGCTACTCACATTCATAATCATGGTACACATTCCTGATCCATCTTTTGCAGCCCAAGTGCTTGTCATTTCATAATATGCACCTTCTTTAAATTCATAATATCTTTTCTTATCTTTTTTATGAGCGTGCATTTCATGTTTTTTATTGCAATAGATATTCAGTTCTTTAATATCTTTCTCTTGCTGTAAAACGTCACTAATCTTTGTTGGCTCACTATTGTCGTAATGAGTAAGGTTAATATTCAAAACTTTATTATTATTGTCAATTTCTTCACAGTAAACTTGAAAGTCCTCTTTCCATTTTCCAAAATACCTACTTGCAACTTCTTTTCCTTCCTTTACTAACTCTATGTATTTACCTATATTTTTCTCAAAGTCCTCATTAACAGGCTTTTCTCTTTCTTTTACTGCTTCATCCACATACATTCGCTTAAAATCATTATCACCTATTAGATTACTAAAACGCCAATTACCATAAGCTTTTTGTATATCAGTAAAGTCCATCTTTTCTCTTAAAAGCGCTAATAAGCTTATCCTATCTCTCAAATTTTCTAACTCACAATCGAGAAAATCATCGAAACTGCATAACTTTTTATACAGTTCTCTATCTTCTATAATTGAGCGAAGAAATTTCATTATAGTAAGGTTCTTAATGGAAGGCTCATTTTTTTCTACATCATTAATATAGCTTTTGAGAAATTGAAATATACCAAGCCCATCACTATCTTGGACAAACTTCTCTCTATCATTAACACAATTGTTGCCCTGTGATGAACATAATCTATTATGCAATTTTTGCAAGTCATGTATTGACTTAACTACATATTCTGCAACTGACAATTCTCTCAGCTGATCACTTGTTTTTTCCGCTTTTATTGCTTTGTCTCCCTTAGTCAAACCTGCAATCATAATACGCCTCCATTAACTATGTTTATATTATAACAATCAACATGTATTTAAGAAAAATCACACTACTCACTGTACGTTTACGCTGCTACTTTGCATAATAGATTGCTTGAAGTCACACAAGTATCGTTTTTTATTAGATAAAAGTTAACAAGACGTTTTCATAGATTTTTAAGCTTAATAACATCCTCTCTATTGGGACTAGTTGAAATTAGATGAATTGATACGCCTATTAATTCTTCTATTTTTCTCACATATTTCATCAAATTTGCAGGTAATTCCTTAACTGACCTTTTGCCTTGAGTTTTCTCTTTCCAACCAGGAAATTCTTCATATATTGGCTCTAATTCTTTTTGTATTGAATGTGATGCGGGTAAATAATCATACATTTTTCCGCCATACTTATAACCAGTGCCTATTTTAATAGTATCAAAAGAATCAAGAATATCTAATTTGGTTAATACAATGCTTGAAACTCCAGAGAGTTGTACGGCCTGGCGCACTAAAACTGCGTCAAACCATCCGCAGCGCCTTCTTCTATTGCTTACTGTTCCAAGTTCCTTACCTATAGAAAATAAGCTGTCTCCAATCTCGTTATTTTGTTCAGTAGGAAATGGACCATTACCCACTCTTGTTGTATACGCTTTTGCTACACCAATAATGTGCGCATTGTAGGATAATCCTGAGCCTGTTATCGCTTGAGATGCTACGGTATTACTTGAAGTAACAAAAGGGTAAGTTCCGTGGTCGATATCTAAAAATGCGCCTTGAGCGCCTTCAAATATTATTTTCTTACCTTCTTTCATAAAATCATTTAGTATCTTCCACGCAGGTTTTTTATATAAAAGAATTTTTTCTGAAATCTCTTGAATTTCCTTTAATATTTCTTCTTTTTTAACTACCTGGTAGTTAAGTCCTTTTCTGATAGCATTATGGTAACTCAGGAGAGCGTCCACTCTTTGATTGAGCTCATCTGTGTTTTCTAAGTCACAAAGGCGTATAGCTCTCCTGCCAACTTTATCTTCATAACATGGCCCTATCCCTTTGTTTGTTGTACCAATTTTGTGATTTCCATTTAAATCTTCAAATAGCTTTTCCTTGTCCTTATGTACGCTAAGTATTAATGGACAGCTCTCGGATACCATCAAGTTGTTATAGTTTACGTCCACTCCTTTAACTTTCAATGACTCTATTTCTGAGACTAGAGCATGTGAATCAAGAGCAACACCGTTTCCTATAATAGATATTTTGTCCGCTCTCAAAACAGCAGAGGGCAGTAAATTTAATTTATAAACCTCATCATCTATTACTATAGTGTGCCCTGCGTTATTTCCTCCCTGAAATCTCACAACTACATCTGCATTCTCAGAAAGATAATCTACTATTTTACCCTTGCCTTCGTCACCCCATTGCAGACCAACAATTACAATATTATTCATCACTATTTTCTAGATTAATACGTAAATATTAATGCAGCATGCTACAAATGAAAAGAGAAATCTACGCCTTTCCTATATCTCTAAAATAAAGAAATATACTATCGATTTTCTTAATATATTATCAAATTATTCATCATTATATGTTACAACTTACAGCATATTTATAGTAAGGTGTTAATTATGAAAGAGGCAAAGAAGAGTCCGGTAATTAGATTAAAGGCCACAGCTAAAGAATTCAATTTTAGTAAATTAAGAGCAGATCAAGATAATAAATTAGCGAATTCCGGTGAAACAATGTTCTTAGATTTTCAAAGAATGAATTTTATTATTAATGAAAAAGAAATAGATAAAAATTTTATTATTGCATTTAAGGAAGGAGCTAAAGATTATAAAAATGAGATTTTTAACCGTGATAATTTTGATAACCTCTCTGAAGAAGGTAAAGCTTTTATGGAACCAGTACTTAAGGAGCTTGATCAAGATAGACTATCTGAAGTTTGGGAAAATCATTGTAATAGCCCTACAGTTGCTGATGAAAAAAAAATTGATGAATATAGAAAGGAATTTGAGAGATTTTATAACGCAGGGAGAAGCTCTTATCATCTATTCTCCAAAAAAGATTACCGTGCATTAGCAAAGGAAATTTTTAAGGAAATGTTTAGATACGCTGGAGCAAGGGTTCCAAGTGATGCTATTTTAGAAGAGTTAGTCACCAATTGTAATCAAGCAGGGTATGGGGCTGGTATATTTAATGAATCTCATGCTGCACTCAGTAGTTGTAATTTAACTCCACACAGTCCTAAAAAAGTGCTAAACATTTACTGCACTGACCACAACCGCATAAAAGTGACGTCTGATATGGCAATACCTATAACCACGATTGACAATCCGGAAGAGAAAATATGTGACCTATCCAGCTCATTAGAATTTACACTTGAGTCTCAATATGGTGAAGACCTTGTAAAATATGGAGATGGTAAATTATCACTTACTATTCCTGAAGAGTTGAAAAACTATAAAGACAATGGCAAGACCTTGTTTGACATTATTAAAGAATATTTTCAGAAATTCTGTGCAAAACTAGGATTTAAACCTGAGGCAAAAATACAAATAGAGCATAGCTTAGGTACTCAAATCAAAGTAAACAACTATTTAGATGGTACAATATCTACTACAGGATCGGGTGCAAATGAAAAATCTCAGAGAGAGATTATTGGGATCAGGAGTTGCTCTAGGAGGTGAAGATGTTGATGATATTATTGAAGTCAGAGTATCTGCAGTTATGGATCTACTGCGTGATTATACTAAATTGGAAGATAATAAAGAAAACAGAGAGTTATTAATAAGTGAAGTAGCAGATAATTTAGGGCTTTCCACTCAAGATAAAACAGCATCAGAAGTATTGATGGAATTAAACTCTTTACCTTCTTCGATAAAAGGTCAGGTTAATCATAATCAAGTGCAGTTTGTTGTAAATATTTTTACCAATTTAATTGTTGAAGGAAAAAGCGAAGTATACAAAGAAAAAAATGCAATTAATGCAATTCATCAGAAGATAGATAAGGCAATTGTTGAGCAAGAAAAAAGAGCAACCAACAAACAAGATATAGAAATGGACAGATAAAATAAAAAAACAGAGATTATCTATGGAATCATATGGGCATTTGCATTAAAGATACTGTGTACAGAGGCGTAGTATGCTCAATTTTCGCCTTTCATTTAAAGAACTCAAATTGACCAAACACACTCAATCCAAAGCGTTTGTAGATTCGATATCTTGAGTAACTTGACGCAGAGAGAATTGTATACCTTAGTCAACTTTTCTATCGGTATCCATAAGGTAAATCATTATTTGAGTGTTACACCCAAGCCCTCTTTATTTTCCTCTGTTATCAAGCTGAAAATACCATTTGGTTTCATTATGTGTACGAAACTATTATGCTTGCAAGAAAAAAAACCTAAAAAACTGGAAAAGAGAATAGGGATTTGACATAAGCTATTCCCAAATTTTCAATGTTCATATGGTTATAAGAAGTATAGCTATTAATCATCCATTATTGATATACCTGAATTATTATCAGTAAATAAATCAAGTATAATGTTAGGTACTCTACCATCAACTATGTGAACAACCCCTGCACATTCTTCTACCATTTTAGTATATGACATAAGCCTTTCAACAAATTTTTCTCCTTTAATTTTTCCACAATCAATCGATTCTTTTAAATTTTTAATCAAGACTCTTCTATTGCCAACTTTGCTTATTTCTTCATCTGTATCACTCAAGATTATCATTTTAGATGCGTAAACTGCAAGTGCGATTGCACTTGCAGTGCTATCAGTATCAATATGATATGTTTCTCCATTTTTTCCATAACCGATAGGTGCAATAACTGGTATAGAATCTGATTCTTCAATAAAGAATAATATATCAGGATTGATTTCAGTTGGTCTACCGATAAATCCCATGTCTAGTATTTTTTCAATATTATTTAATCTATTTTCCCTAAACGTAGTGCTTATCTTTTCAGCTTTTATGAGGTTGCCATCTTTTCCACATAGTCCAATAGCTGAACCACCAGCAGAATTTATATTCTGAACAATTTTTTTATTAATTGAACCACACAGTGCCATTTCAATGATTTTCATAGTGCTTTTGTCTGTAAGTCTAACACCATTTATAAACTTATCATTCATACCTAGCATTTTTAACACTGAGTTAATTTCATATTCTCCGTCATGAACTACCACCGGATTTATACCAAGCTGTTTCAACAGAACAACATTATGCGCAAAAGCACTAAGCAGCGTTTCATCTGAGATTATTACACTGCTGCATTTGATGATAAAAGTTTCGCCTACAAATTTAGGTATGTTAGACAGAACTTCAAATAATATTTCTGTTTTTTCCTTCAATGGCATCTTACCATTTAAAGATTCATCACTTTTCATTTTTTTATCTTGTAAATTTGAAAAACTCATCTCTTATCTTGGTGATTTTATGCTTAACACGAATGCTTATTTGATGAATTGACACATGTCCATTATTAACCCACTTTTGAGTATTTTCTAGAATAGCATCTAGACTTTCCCGACTCACTTTATCTATTTTTGTTAGCACAATATTAAAGTTAATATTATTACATATTAACCAATAAACAAAGTCTTTGTCTATTTCTTTTAATCCTACCTTGCCATCTATAAGCACAAACACTCTTTTTAGATTTCTCCTGTGAATTAGATAGTACTCAATTAGGTTTAAGTATTGTACTGCTTCTTCCTTGCTTGCACAAGAATAGCCATAACCCGGTAGGTCGACAATCCTAAACTTATCATTGTACATAGAGTAAAAATTTATTTGTCTAGTGCATCCAGGTTTAGAAGAAACTCTTGCAGCTTTTTTGCTGTTTATCAGCAAGTTGATTAAACTCGATTTTCCTACATTTGATCTACCAGCAAATGCAATCTCTGGAGCCGACTCATCTGGTAATGATTTTTTGTCTGAAGCTCCAAATATGAAGCTGCAGATTGATGTTATCTGTTTTGCCATTATACTTAGGTAGAAATATTCGAGACAATTATAGTGTTATTGCTTGATATAAGAAATTTTTTATTTCAGTATATATTACTTACTTAAACAGCTGAAAACTAGACCTGTACTATATGGATATAGAGAATAATTTACAAGACTTAAAAAAAAAGTTTTCTGATGTAGAGAGAAATCTGGAAAACCCTACCAATTTGAGTCAAAAAGAATTCGTTAGTTTTTCAAAGGAATACTCTGAACTCAGACCAATTATCGAGATAATCGATGAATATAATATATTAAAAGAGGAAATTTCAGATTTAGAAGAAATCATGAAAGATGAGAACAGCGATGGTGATATAAAAGAGTTAGCAAAAGAAGAACTTCTTGAGAAGCAAAAGATACTATTACCGAAAGTAAAAGCAAAACTAAAGTTGGCATTATTACCCAAAGATGAAGATGACTCAAGAAATGCAATATTAGAAATTAGAGCAGGCACAGGCGGAGAAGAAGCAGCATTATTTGCAGCGATGTTATTTCGTATGTATCAAAAATATGCAGAAAGAAGAAATTGGAAGTTTGAGCCAATAAGTATTTCTAATACAGGTATAGGTGGCTATAAGGAAGCTTCTGCACTCATTAATGGAACAGAAGTTTTTGCAAGACTGAAATTTGAGTCAGGGGTGCACAGAGTACAAAGAGTGCCAGAAACTGAATCCTCAGGAAGATTGCACACTTCCGCAGCTACTGTTGCAATATTACCTGAAGTAGAAGAGGTTGACTTTGAAATAGAAGAAAAAGATTTACGCATAGATGTTTATAGATCCAGTGGTCCTGGAGGGCAATCAGTGAATACAACTGACAGCGCAGTAAGGGTCACCCACTTGCCAACAGGGATAGTTGTAATACAGCAAGATGAAAAATCGCAGCACAAAAATAAGGCTAAAGCGCTCAAAGTGTTGAGAGCAAGGCTATACGAAATTGAAAGACAAAAAAAAGAAATGGAAAGGTCAACAATGAGGAAAAGCCAAATTGGTTCTGGAGATCGCTCTGAACGTATAAGAACTTATAACTTTCCACAATCAAGAATAACAGATCATAGAATTAATCTCACTTCACATCGACTAGAACAGATTATAAAAGAAGGTGAACTAGATGAATTTATTGAGGCATTGATTTCACGAAATGAAGCAGAAAGGTTGACTGGAGGGGGTAATGTTACTTTTTGATGGAAATTTGAAACAAAGCATAGGTATCAGGTTAAAAAGAAGTAAAGTTAGTTGTTCATAAGGTTGACAATTATTTAAATTTATGCTGTAATTGGCAGCTCTATAACTTACAGAAACTATGGAAGTTGACTTTAATCAATATGTTAATAGTAACACCTTAGAGTTAAATAATCTATATGTGTATATGGAGAAGCTAGTAAACTTTTTACAGAAAAAGCAAAATATTACAAGCTTGACTTTATCTAATTGTTATATTGATGCTCAGTGCGGAGAAGTTTTAAATGAAGCATTAGAGAATATTAATCTTCCAAATATTACTGAGTGTAAATTAACTTCTAGCATTATTGGCGCAGAAGGCTCAATAGCAATCACTAAATTGTTAAAGAATGGGTAACTTTCCAAATCTTGTTAAACTTGATTTAATTTCTAATGATATTGATGTTGAAAGTAGAATAATATTAATGAGTGCGCTAAGGGGTGGTAGTTTTTCAAATATTAAAGAATTTAATTTACTTTATGACGACGTTTGCAACGAAGGCATAGCAGCATCACGTGAATCATAGAACAACAATATGCTTCCAAATCTTATTAAGTTTAGTTTTTCCTTTAGTATTACTAATGATAACAAAGATATGGAAACGTCAAGCGAATACCTATTCGGTTAATAGCATCATATAGAAAAAGGCAAGTTACATTTATTTGTTGCTGCTCATAGAACATCCAAATTCAACTATAGACCTGCTAAAAGGTGTAGGAAATCTTACTGCTATTGACATTATTGCGAAAATTCCATCAATTGATAACTTCCTATTCTGTGTAAAAAAATAAGAAAGGAGAGGAAAAAAGGATTAGTTTCTTTTATGATTATCCAAGAAGTCTAGTCTAAATTCAAGTTTTGTGAATAGGCCTAGCGCTTAAATTTTTGATCAAAAAGGGACAAGTTTAGTAAAAAATAATGATATTATAAGTGGAACATAAAATAGTCCCACTGCAGTACTAATTAGGAGCAATAAAGTAGCTTTATCTGGTTGGTAATTTAAAATATTAGCGAGTATTATACTGGATCCAGAAATTGGAATAATAGCCAGTAACATCAGTGCTTTATAGATGCTTTCATCATATATACCTGTAACATGCTTGTCTAGTAAGACAATTCCCAAAACAAATAACGGCCAGAATATGTACTTTGCTACAATAGTGGTCAAAGCAAGCTTCCAATCTACTTTAAAATTTGTAATTTGTGCAATACTTACTCCAAGCAGCACCATTCCTAATGTGATAAATGTACTTCTGATATTTATCATAACATCTGTCAAAAAAGTGGGTATTTGTATATCATATATACTTAAAAAGAAGCCTAGAATCATCGCATATAATGAAGGAAGTTTGAGTAACTTTAATACGCATTCTTTTGCAGTATAGATACCATTTGCAGCTATATAAAATCCCAAGCTATTTTCAAATAGTGCCATTCCTATGTAACAGACAACATACACAGACACTGAATCTTCATCAAATAAAGCCATGGCAATCGGTAGACCAAAATAACCCATGCTTGTGCTGCCCGAGCTAAACGCTAATATGTTTCTCGTGTTGTCCTTAAATAAAAAAGAAGAAAGATAATACACTGATAAGGACATAGTACTACCTATAAACCATATCAAAATCGGCAGAGAAATTACTTTTAAATTAACTTCTGTATGAGATACTCCGTATAAAATCACTATTGGATTAGCTACATAAAAGAGTATTTGAGATATAGTATTTCTATCAATTTTAAGATATCTTCCTGCTAAGTAACCAATAAGTATTGTAATGTAAATAGGTAATATTTTGAGGAAAAGAGTGAAGAACATACTAGCCTATTGTGATATCTTTGCTGATAAAGTGATATTAGATTTTAAGGTATTGTAAAAGCAAGTAAAATTTATTTTCCAATTAATCAAGTTCATAGTTAGTTAAAAAAGATTCACTGAGTGCCAAAATTTGTTCTTATATAGGACTTAATAATGATATTTTTATGATTAAATTATGTTAAGTTTGTATAAAGCTCCTTGTATATTTTTATAAACCACTTGTAGTAATTTAGGTAGATTGTTGAAAAAACACTCATCTTGAATGGTTCTCAGGAATTCTTGCCTTAATCATTAAAATCGCACTATTACTTTCCATAATTTTTTTAAAGCCAACTTTTTCGTAAACACGGATTGCACAAACATTTGCTATACCTGGGTCGACAAAGGCATTCTCATAAACTTTAAAGACAAATTTGTTTAAAAATATATTCAAAGCTTGTGAACCAACTCCTTTACCTACATAATTCAGCTCTCTGATATACCAGTCTATAGCAGCACAACTTTCTGGAAGTTCTAAAGTGTTATAGATCTGTTCAGGTGGGAAATCATGTTTGTTGTAATATTGAATATAACCAATATCAACTCCATCACAATTAATAATGAATGCGTGCATTGGTTTTTCAATAATTTGTGTCTTAAATTTCAAACGTTTGAATCCTTTAACGTAGTTGCTATATTTTTTCTCAATTAACTCTTGTGTCCAATTTATATCCGTATCCCACCACTTCTTTATATGGGGCATTTCTACCCATTTTAATAATAGTGAAAAATGTTCTTCTTTCAACGCTTTAAATGTGATATTTTTATTCATTAATTAAAGATTTTAAGTGTTACTACCGTTTTTATTAATTCTATCTCTAATTGCTAAGTTCATTGAAATTGATATTTCTGTACCTAGTTTTCCTGATATAGTACGCTATTTTAACGTACCGGAAGGCACAATTCAATTAACTATTGCTTATAATTTTTTAGGCGTTTGCATAGGAGGGTTATTTTTTGGTCCATTGTCTGAATGCTATGGCAGAAGAAGGATGATGATCATAGGCAACACTTTGCTACTCATCGGTGCTGTTGGCTGTGTTTTTGCGCTGTCAGTTTCTTGGCTTTTAATCTCTCGCTTTATTCAAGGCATTGGTGTTAGCACATCTGTAGTTGTGTTTGCAATTATTGCAGATAGCTATAAAGGCAACGAAGCAGTAAAATTTATTGGAATCATGAATTCTATTATCACAGTTCTCATAGCAATTGCACCAGTATTAGGCAGTTTCATCAACAAAATTGTTGGGTGGCGTGGCAACTATGCAAGTGTTGCAATACTTTGTTTCATCTCTTGGGTTTTGCTGCTTTTTCTGTTACCAGAAACAAAAAAGGACCGTGATATTTTTAGTCTAAAAAAAATGATGAAAGACTATAAAAAATTATTATCAAGTTCAAAATTTATGGTGTTGTCTTTGGCACAGAGCCTTTTTTCTGCGGCTTATATGTCATTCATTACTTGTGGCCCTTTTTTGTATATGGAAACTTTTGGTTTATCCAGCACTATTTATGCGCTACATCAAGGTGCAATGGTTGGGTCTTTCTCACTAATTAGCCTGTTTTCCAGTAAGATCTTAAAGAAACTTGGAGCAATTTGGTGTGTAATTTCCGGTACAGGCGTAATTGCTATTGGACCCCTATCACTTTTAATATTCAGTATAATCATGCCCAGTGCTTACTACTTAGTAACGCTGTCTATGGTTATTTTTTGTATTGGCTGTGGAATTTGTCAAGCAGTCATTTTCAATGCATCATTAAATATTTTCCCTGAAATGAAAGGCACAACTTCTTCTGCAATTTCATTTATTAGAGCTTCTATCATGGCTATTTTTATCGGCTTAACAAGCTACGTTTACGATGGTCAAGCAACCAGTGTAGCTATTCTTGTTTTTTTTTGCAGTAGTTCTAATTTACTGTCTATTTATTGTTTTCAAGGTCTGGAAAAATCTATAATCACCATATAGATCCTTCCCATTTCTAGTTATTGCGGTAATATGTATTGTAACTTTGCCGGCTGCTCTAGATGTATCTCTTCCAAATCACCTAATCTATATTAGTTAAAGAGTATTATCTTGCTCATGCGCCTAAAGTTTGAGAGCCAATTTTCAGCAATCCAATCAAATTCCAATTTTTTTCAAACAACTGTTTCTTGCTATTTTTGTACCTTAAAAAATTTAGCTTACTTTTACGCTAGCTTGTTCAAATAGCATTAGTACGATTTACTTTTTTTGAATGTAGAGATTTTCTAGGGATTGTCCTCTTAAATTCTATAGTATCTTGTTTAACATTGAAACGAGAATCCAGTTTCAAGCATTGAGGTGATGAAGAAAGGGCTGCTTTTATTCCACCCCTCTCAACTACTCGAGTAGTGGACAATGGAATACGATTACTTTCGTTTATACTAATCAGCACGTCAAATTCTATGCTATTATTGTGTTGTTTGATGTTGCTAGCTTTAATTTTACCATTTCCAAACCAAAACTTTATAGAATTACTCGCATCATGATTGATGTCTGCAGAATCAGGCAAAATAGCAAAATTCGCGTTGTTTACAAATCTAGAAAACGCATTTTTGACGTCGTTAAATGTACCGTAATGGTCTATATGGTCGTCATTAATACTTGTTACAACAGCAATATCTGCAGGAATTTTTAACATAGTTCCATCAGACTCATCAGCCTCAATTAAGAAAATGTCACTTTTGCCAAGTTTTGCATTACTCTGATAGGAATTTAATATTCCTCCAACAATTACAGTGGCGTCAGCACCAGAATGATCAAAAATGGAAGCAATCATAGCTGTCGTCGTCGTCTTGCCACTTGAACCTGAAACTGCTATCACATATTTACCTTTCATAATTTTAACCAGCATGTCTGACCTATGCAAAACGGTTTTATTGTTATTTCTTGCTGCAACTAGCTCCACATTATCAGGTTTTATTGCGGAAGAATGTACAACTATTTGAGCTTGTCTAATACTACTTGCATTGTGACCAATATAGACCTCTATACCTAATTTTTGTAACCTATCTATATTGTCGTTTGATTGCGTATCACTGCCTTGAACTTTATAACTGGAATTATGAAGAATTTCAGCAATTGCGCTCATTCCAATTCCACCTATACCGATTATATGTATTACTTCTTTTTTAGTGCTGTGCATATTTGGCAGTAGACGTTTACTTATTACTAAATTTATTATAGTATAATTTAAAATCCTCATGGTATCGAACCATTTCACTAAGTACAATGATAAAAAAACTAGCCTTTCTATGTCTAATATTCGTTTTGATGAGTAGTTGTAGTTTTAGCAATAGGTGTAATCACACCGCAGGTCATTATAAAATTGGCAATAGCTATACAATAAATGGTATCACCTACCACCCAAAATACTGTAGCTGTTATGAGGAAGTAGGAATAGCATCGTGGTATGGAATAGAAGATCATGGCACAATTACAGCTAACGGTGAAGTGTTTAATCGTCACTTGATTTCTGCAGCACATAAGACCTTGCCCCTACCCTGCTTTGTTCGTGTTACTAATTTAGAAAATGGAAGAAAGCTTGTTATAAGAGTTAATGATAGAGGGCCATTTGTTGAAGGTAGAATAATAGACTTGTCAGAAAAAGCAGCACAAGTTTTAGGACTTCATAAGTCTGGGCTTGCGAAGGTAAAAGTCGAGTACTTAAGAAAGAGGTCAGAACAATTGATACAAAATACTCCTCATTACAAAAGGCAATATGAAAAAGAAATGCAGAAACGTCACCCAAAACAAAACAATGCAGAAAGTAAGGGATATGTAGCATTTTTTGTAAACGCTCAGGTAGCTAAATCAGCTGCATCAAAGCTTCGTAATCAAGGAATAGAAAATGTTAGATTGCTTTTCAAGAATGATCAATATTGCGTAAAAGTAAGTTAAAACCTGCATTACAGATTGTGTAGCATGCCAGAAACTATTTGACAAATGAGAATGTTCCAAAAGCATGTGCGTCAAGTTGAGAAACTATCGTGAAATATAGCAATATTTAAGATTGGTATTTTATTTGTTACATTTCAGGTAGTGACAGCTACCTCAGCTATAGCTGTAAAAAATAATCTACCACTTAAGAAATTTCATTAAAAAAATAGCATAATCTTATTTCTCTAAAAAATACTATCTTCAACTTGAATATGTTGAAAAATATTTTGCGTATTATCCAAAAAGTCATCCTTTATAGCAGCTAGCTCGGATTGTTTTTGAGATAGATTATCTTCTATTGTTCTATTAAAACAATCAAGATCATTGCACTTTAGTTGAGAGCGCATGTCTCCATTTTCATATAAACCTCGTATAACGTCATAATATGCTCGAGTTTCATCAGTTTCTGGTTGTTGCTTTTCTTTGAGTATTGCCTTTAATTTTGAATCTATGTCTAATTCTCTTTTTATAGCTTCAGTAGCATTTTTATGATATTTTTCATAATCTTCAAAACTTTTTAATATTTTACCTTTTACTTCATTTTGTAACGTCTTTAGCAAATCTTTAGCATGAGGTTTTTCAATTTTTTCCTTCCACTCATCATACGTATATTCTTGTCGACTACCATATTTTGTATCTTGACACTCACTTCCTATGTTAAACAGTTCTTTGTTACAGATTTTATCACCCTGATAAAAGTAATCGCTTATATTAATTTTATCGCTAGTTAAGGTTTGTCTAATTGCTGCTTTATTTTCTGCAAGTTCTTCTCTGTACTTGCTAATGCAATTTAGTAATTCTTTTTTGCAATCTGTAGTCATAATCTGGCTCCTTTAATAAAATTAGACCTAATTTAGTGTAAAATAATTAATATTTTATTACTATTTTGGTTATAACTAAGATAGTAATGAGAAGTTCAGTGTCTACAAAGTTCGTTTAAACTATTTTCAAAATGGGTATAATATAATTTTAGGTTAAAAAATGAGTTACGATGTAATCATTTCAGGTGGTGGGCTGATTGGTCTTATTACTGCTATTGGCCTTAGTGATGATTCTGTATCTGTAGCCGTAATTGAAAAAAGTAGTTTGCCACGTACAGTTGATGATAATCGAGCATTTGCCATTTCTCAAGGATCAAAAAAAATACTAGAAAAATTAGGGATTTGGCGGCTCTTAGAAGGCGAAGCTGAACCAATACTTGATATATGCATATTAGATGGAAATAGCCCATTTACTGTGCATTATGATCATAAAATGGTCGGTGAAGAACCAATGGGTTATGTAATCAAGAGCGCTATTATATGGAATGCAATCAATAACAATTTTTTGCATAAACTCAATATATATTCTCCACGTTCCTATAAAACAATTTCTTGTGACGAAGGATACATGGAAGTTACTCTTGATAATGATCAAAAATTGATATCATCGCTATTTATCTGCGCTGAAGGTAAAAACTCTAAGCTGCCAGAGCTGTTTTCTATACCAATGATAAAATTTGGTTATAAACAAAATAGCATGGTATTTAATGTAAAACATGAACTACATCACCAAAACTTAGCTGTAGAGCGGTTTTTTCCTGGTGGTCCATTTGCAATTTTGCCAATGAAAGGTGGCTATACTTCTTCAATAGTTTGGACAGAAAAATGCGAAATTTCAAAAATGCTGATGAGCTTATCCGAAGAGGAATTTGTCATAGAACTCAAAAAAAGATTTGGTTCTTATTTGGGAGAAATTGAGTTAGAGGGTGAAAGAAGATTCTATCCTTTGAGTTTTTCTTTTGCAAGAAAGCTGCATAAAAGCAGAATTTTGCTGATTGGCGATGCAGCACATTCAATCCACCCGGTTGCAGGTCAAGGACTTAACCTTGGAATGAGAGATGTAGAGAGTGTTATTAGACAAATAACTGCTGCAAAATCCTCTGGCATTGATGTTGGCAGTAATTATCTATTGAAGAAAATTTCATGTGACAGATACTTTGATAATTTTACTATGGCACTTGCAACTGATGGACTAAATAGAATATTTTCCAACAGAATACTTTGCGCTCAAGTTCTGAGAAATCTTGGTTTAATGGTAGTTGAAAATTCAG
The DNA here is from genome assembly GCF_048054155.1 of Wolbachia endosymbiont of Nasonia giraulti. Lineage (NCBI taxonomy): Bacteria > Pseudomonadati > Pseudomonadota > Alphaproteobacteria > Rickettsiales > Anaplasmataceae > Wolbachia > Wolbachia endosymbiont of Nasonia giraulti. The sequence goes on along the minus strand of NZ_JAFEVH010000017.1, from coordinate 9,574 downwards.
ATTTTCTTAAAAAAAGCTTCGTTCGACATGCTATGGGGTTTATATAAATCATTAGATTTCTTTCATCATAATCAGGTGTCATTCAAATAGCTGACACTGGAGCTCAAATTCCATAATGTCATGCCAGTGCCCAGACACTGGCATCCAGAAAAATTTATAAGCAAACTTGAGCTTATGCTAAATTTGATGAAATGAAAAACTGGATTCCAGCGTCACGCACTGGAATGACAAGAAAAAGGGTACTGGCATGACATTAGACGATTTTCCTTATTTTAGCATTAAACGCGATGAAGAAAATCATTTATAATCGCTATAGCAACTAGTGTTGAAACCTGACGTACCTTTTGGCTTGACAAACGAGAGTTTTTATCTGATTTGACAACAAGGGCTTCTAGATGACTTTGAAAGTAAATATTACCATGCTTATCTTCGATAGCTTCTATTACCCCGTCATTGGCAAATGCTGCAATTTTATATCCAAGTAGCTCTAGCCTTCTTCTATTCTCTGTAGTATTACTTACTGTACCTGAATGAGCATTCGGAAAATAAGTTGAAAACCAGCCATTTTGATTAGGTAGTAAAAATCTAGCTACCACTTTTTCCAAACGACTACCTGGAACAATTTTTATCTGCTGAAGAGGTATATTCTCTTTTTGTGCTGATTTTAAATGATTCTTCTCATCATTAACAACATTTGTTACTTCAATTTCTTTTGCATACATAATGTCTTGTAAACCACCGCATATGGCAAGCAAATGAATTGTAGGATTGTCATCTACTATTTTTACAATTGCTTCATTCACAAGCTGGCGGTAAGGGTTAAGAGCTGAATGAAAGTTATCTGAAATAAATATTCTGTTTATCTTTTGCTTTTTGATAAATTTTGCAACTTCAACTTTTATTCGATCTAGTATCAGCTTTTTTGCCAATATTTCATCTTGTTTTGCAAACTCTTCTTGGATTTCTTTTAGATTAATTATTTTGTCGTAGTCAATGAATATAGTTTTAACCCCAAAATTATTGAATATCTCATAGATATTTTGAGATTCATCTGTTTTCAATAAACCAACAATTATATTATAATTTACTGCATTCTCTGCTGTCAAAGCAGATGGTTCTTTGTTTGCTTTTTCACTATAAGCGATATTACTTAATAGTAGAAATGTAACTAATAGTATATTAAATATTCTATTGTAACATTTATACATTATTTCCTAAATAATTATATTAATACTATAATATACTATAGAACATTAAGAAAAAGAATGTGGCCTGAGCAGGAATCGAACCAGCGACACAAGGATTTTCAGTCCTTTGCTCTACCAACTGAGCTATCAGGCCAACTACGTACTTTCATTTTTAGACAAAAAACGTTATCATGTCCATCAAAAGTTTTTGAAGTATAGAAACAAAGAATGAACATTAGTAACAAAATAGGAATTTATCCTGGTACATTTGATCCTATAACTTTGGGGCACCTTGACATAATAAAAAGAGCATGTAAGCTAGTCGATAAGTTAGTAATTGGTGTTGCAGAAAATGTTAACAAACATACTAGTTTCAACATAAATCTACGCACAAGCATGGCTGAAAATGAAGTGAAAGGACTAGGAATTGACGCAGATGTCATATCTTTCAATGGATTATTAATGAATTTTGCCAAAGAGCAAAATGCTTCTGTTATTATCAGGGGGCTCAGAGCAGTATCAGATTTTGATTATGAATTTCAAATGAGCTGGGTAAACTATAAACTCCTTCCTGAAATCGAAACTATATTTCTTCCTGCATCTGAAGATACTCAATTTATCTCATCAGTTTTTGTGAAAGAAATAGCGAGATTAGGAGGAGATGTTAGCAATTTTGTATCAAAAAGTGTCCAAAGCGAATTGATTAATCTAAATAGGGTAAAAAATGGAGAATAAATATTTGTTGTTTTCTCCACTTCAAAGCGGTTATGCTCGATGTACAAAATACTATAAAATAAAGGAGCAGTATGTCAGAAGTGAGGGATAATAATCTAATAGTTTGCTGCCGTGGTGATGAGAATGATGATGGTTCTGGTCATCCAGTAGTATATTTACATAAAGAAGGAGAAATGTATTGTCCTTATTGCAGTAAGCCCATGAGTGAAATAGTAAACTCCGAAGAATTTCAATTTGTTGAGGTGAAAGCAGTGAATAAAAAGGAAAGGACCAAAGGTTAATAGCACTTCATTCTTTAGCTTATGTAAATAGCAATAAAGGGGGCAGTAAAGATGAAACTGTCCATACGGTCAAGTACTCCTCCATGGCCAGGTATTATACCTCCACTATCTTTAACATTGTAAACTCTTTTTATGAGTGATTCAGTAAAGTCTCCAAGTTGGGCTAGAATAGCAATTGTAACGCCAATTATTGGGGAATAGAAAATTGGAAATAAACTCAAAAATATTGAGCCAAAAATTGTACACACTATTCCAGCTAAGACTGCACCAAAAAGTCCTAACCAAGTTTTCCCAGGGCTAATGATTGGACAAATTCTAGTTTTACCAAAATTTTTGCCGAAAAAATAGGCAGCAATATCGATGCTCCAAATAGTTAAGGTAAGCCATACTAATGCATATTTTCCCTGTGGTAGATTATATAGGCATATTAGCGAGGCATTTGGTAGTGCGATTAATAGTAATGCGAAAATGTATAAGATTCTATTGCCCTGAGTTAGATTATACCATTCAAAAGAAGATAAAACTGCAATTGAAAAAATTAGTAGATAAAATGATAAATCACTGAAATATGTAGCAAAAGAAAATATGAGTAATATTACTATTGAGGACAATATTCTAACCATAAAGTTATTATCTACCATATTTTTTTTCTCTTTTTGTATAATCTTCTAGTGCTTTGGTCAAATCTTGACAAGAAAAATCGGGCCACAAAGTATCACAAAAATACAATTCAGCATAAGCTGCTTGCCATAATAAAAAATTGCTTAACCTTTTTTCGCCACCAGTGCGAATTAATAAATCCAATTTTGGCAAATCTTTAGTATACAGAAATTTTTCAAATTCCTCCTCCAATACGCAATCAATATTTCCTTTTATGACGTTGTTGATAGCATGTATAATTTCCTGCTTTGCTCCATAACTAACTGCAACAGTGAGTAATAGACCATCGTTCTTATGTGTCACTTCTTCTGCTTTTTTGATTTGATCGAATATTTTACTGGGCAATAGACTTAAATTGCCAATAAAATTTAACTTAATGTTACAATTGTAAATGAATTTCATTTTATCTTCATTAGTTAAAGTGGAGTAAAATAAATTAAATAGGTAGTCTGTTTCGTTTTCAGATCTGAGCCAATTTTCCATGGAAAATGCATACAAAGTTAAGTAAGGTATGGCCAGGACTGTGCAATGCTTAGCAATATCAAATGCAACCTCACCGCCTTTTCTATAGCCATCAATTTTTACCCTTCCTTGATTGTTTGCCCACCTACCATTACCATCCATAATAATTGCTAGATGTTTTGGCAGAGATTCTAGATTCAACATTTGAATTCAACCTGTTCTAATTAGCTTAATGTCTATATCTCTGTATGAAACGTTCACTATATCCACCTAAAACTATATTATTACTGAAAAATCATTGATAGTCTATATTACAAAAATTTTCTCAACCTCGGTGTCAGCTGCCAGTGATTTTACCAAGAAAATATAGTAAAAATAGTCTGATATAGATGGTTTTACGATATAGTAAAATTATTATAAATAAATGAATTTGGTGTTATTAGAAATACCTAGCTCTTTTATGTGGATTGATATTCTCAATAACCTGCTCTAAAGATAAATTATATAATTTTGACACAGGTTCTTTGCATTCAATATATCTTTCAAATGTAAGGAATGGTACAAGTGAATTTATATTTATGTCCTGCTCTTGAGGAAGATCTTTACCGCCTAAGATAATCCCTGGGAAAGGATATTGAGTATATATACTCAGCTCTTGGGGAACATATTTAATTATATCTTCGTAAATACGTTCCTTGTTGTTCAAGTAATCGATATTAATATCTGTAATTTTACCAGCTTTACGCAGGAGTATAGCAAGCCTCAAAGTCGACTTTACGCTAGGTTTAAAATTTTTAAATATATTAACAAATACCTTACCAGTAACATTATCTGTTATTGCTTTTAGCTCTTGAGTGGTAACAGAATTGATGCCCTTAACAGCGTTTTGATCTTCTAGTACTTCTATAATATCCTGAAGACTAAACTTCTCAAATATGAGTTCTGATTTCTCAGGAGCAATATTTTCTAGTACTTTTATAATATCTTGAAGACTAAACTTCCCAAATATGAGTTCTAATTTCTCAGGAGTAATCGAATTGATGCAATCAACAATTTTCTGATTTTCTAGTAATTCTATTGTATCTACACAGTTAAGCTTATCACTATAAAATATGAGTCGAAATTTTTCAATGTTAAAAGAAATGATATTCTCAACAACCTCCTGATTTTTTAGTAGTCTTATAATATCGCTAAGAAGAAACTTATCATTACAAAGTATGAATTGAAGTTTTTCATAATCAATAAAATTGATGTGCTTAACAAGCTCTTGATTTTCTAGCAAACGTATAATCTTGTGACTGCTACTAGCATACTTGCTACTATTAAACTTATCACTATTATGAATGAGTTCAAATTTTTCATAATCAATAAAATAGAGGTATTCAACAACTCTTTGATTTCCTAATAACTCTATAATATTTTCACCACTAAACTTATCACTCTTGAGTATAAGTTGAAGCTTTTTATCATCAAGAGAGTTAATTAGATCAATAGAACTCGAATCTTTTAGTAATTCTGTAACATTTTGCTCACTAAGCTTACCATCACTCTCAACTATCATCCATTGAATAAAACGGATATTCCTAATAGCATTTTGATTGTCTAGTGGTACTCCCACATCTGCATCGTTGCAAAACTGAACATCATCAACACGTTTTTCATTAGTTCCTTTATCTCCTAATGCTTCTTTAGCGAAGTTATTCGGATCATTTTTTTCATCTTCCTCGTAATCAAAATTATCATAATATCCATAATCTTCTTCATTCTCCTCGCCATCACTACTGTCAAATTCACTACTGCGAACCTCTTCACCTTTTAGTATTTCTAGAATATTGTGCTCCGAAGGTGCATCATTTAGCATGGACCTAAACATTTCATCATCATAATCGTTGATGTGATTAACAATGCTTTCATCTAATAGTAATTCTTCAATACCTTTGTGACTAAACTTATTATGATACTTGCATAAGATTTTAAGCTTACTGTAATCCATTGAATTGATACCATCAACAACTCTTTGATTTGATAGTAATTCTCTGTTATAAGTCTTACATATCAGTTGAAGTTTTTCGTTATATAAGTCTTCTGCATTGCCTGCCTTATCAAAATCCATAATCTTATTTCAATTTACTTAGTATTTTAATTTTGCATGTGTTAGGAGGAAATAATCAAGCATTATGATAAAAGGCCTAATGAATTTATTAGTTTATTTATGTTTCTTTTCATGTATAAATTTATAGAAAGTTTTATGTAGAAGTTATTTTATGAGCAAAATTATAGAAATTAGAGCGCCAAAAACTCTTGGTGGTGAATCGGTTACGGAAGGTATAGTAAAAATAAAGAAAAATATCGGTGAAGCAATAAAAGTAGATGACTTGATCTTTGAAATTGAGACTGACAAAACAGCACTAGAATTAACTGCAGAAGCTTCAGGACAAATAACCGAATTTCTTGTGAAAGAAGATGATGTAATCAGCCCTGATCAATTATTGGCAAAACTTGCTGTAGGAGAAGTAAAAGAAGAAGTGAAAAAAGAAGATAAAGGCGAAAGCCCTGATAAAAAAGATGCCCCTTCAGCTCGTAAAATTATGGAAGAAAATGCAATTAGTGCAGAAAATGTAAAAGGAACTGGCATGGGAGGCAGAATAACTAAAGCGGATGTGATAGACCATATGAGTAAGGCTGAACAACCTGCGGTAAAACAATATGAATCGCCAAAAAGCGTAGCAAGTGGAGAGAGAAGAGAAGAACGAGTGAAAATGAGCAAAATAAGGCAAGTCATTGCTGCTCGTTTGAAAGCATCGCAAAATACTGCTGCAATACTGACCACGTTCAATGAAATTGACATGAAAAACGTCATGGATCTGAGGGCAAAGTATAAAGAAACTTTTGAAAAGAAATATGGAATAAAACTGGGTTTCATGTCGTTTTTTATAAAGGCAGCAGTGCAAGCACTAAAAGAAATTCGTGAGATTAACGCTGAGATTTCAGGTGATGAAATTGTATATAAAAATTACTATGACATAGGTGTTGCTGTTGGCACTGACAAAGGTCTTGTTGTACCAGTTATTCGTGATGCTGATCAAATGTCATTTGCCGAGATTGAATTGACTTTAGTTGCTCTTGGCAAAAAAGCACGAGAAGGTAAGCTGCAAGTATCGGAAATGGAAGGTGCAACATTTACTATCTCAAACGGTGGTGTATACGGTTCACTTCTTTCTACTCCAATAATCAACCCTCCCCAATCTGGAATACTTGGCATGCACTCAATACAAAATAGGCCAGTTGCTGTGAGTAGCTCAATTGAAATCAGACCTATGATGTACATTGCCCTCTCTTACGACCACAGAATAGTTGATGGTAAAGGAGCAGTTACTTTCCTTGTTAAAATCAAAAATTACATAGAAGATCCAAATAGATTGGTTTTAGAAATTTAAACAGATTAAAAAACGACAAGTAAGTTTTTCTGAAGTTTTCAAGTTGGGTGTTACAGTTGTACAAACATTTGCAAAGGTAACTCATACGAAAAATGGTCAGTGTTTACTGTACGAGAACTGTGATTTAGGACTAAAAAATGCGAGTAGCCCCTTTGGTGTTATCCAAGTACTGGGATCCAGATTGCAAGTAATGCATTAGGTTGGGTGAGTGTTATAGAATGATGGTGTCATTCCAGCGCGTGAAGCTGGAATCCAGAAAAATTTACAAAGCTTATGCTAAATTTGATGAGATTAAATGAAAACCAGCATCATGCGCTGGAATGACATCATTTACTATGTGCCAAATTGCAATGTTCGTAAAGTTGTGTGTGTGGTCCACCAAGGGGTGTCAGCTACTTGCATGACACTATCTACTATTTCTCCTTGTCTGAATGAATACAAAACGATTTTTGGTTACTCACGAAATAGATTTGTCCATTTTGCTCTTATTATTTAAAACGCTTTTATGTCAAATATGTCAAAATTTTTATTTGACATATGTTAAAAACATTCTAAGACAAGGCTATTTATAGAATAAGGGGTATATAATGTTAAGTAATTCTTCTAAAGAAAAAAACTCTGAGGCTGTTCAAGGAACACCTGGACCAGTGTCAAGTGATAAATCGAATAGGACTTTCAATTTTCCTCCGAATAATAGGGTGAGAGAAGATGATCATCCATTTTTAGGTACCAAACATGACCGCAAAATTGAATATTTAGATTGTGATGATGAAGAGTCAAAAAGGCGAATTCTTGCTGATAGCTCTCCTTATAATTCAGAAAATGAAAATCACGGTAAATATCTAAAAGGCAAGATTATTGATGAAACTAAGCAAGAAATTGCTAAACACATAGAAAACAGTGATGTAGAATCTGTACAGCTTAGAGTGAGAAGTCCAATTAGAACTATGTTGACTGCAAGAATTGTGCTGAATGATAATAAAGGAAAAATAAACATTAGTAATATTTTAACTAATGATTTTTTTGAAAGCAATAGGATAACGGCGGTTACATTGTTGCTACCTGGAGATGAAAAAAGAGGAATGCGTGAACGAGTTGATGAGCATGGAGTAAGAATTTATGAAGTAGCTAATGGCTCATATAACATGACTTTGAATTGGTACGATGAAGAAAAAGAGTGTAAAATGAAAATTAATATTAGTGATGACGGTTCTATCAAGCTTATTGAAAGCAATGATATCACTTGGGAGCAAATAGCTGCACATAAAGAAGTAAAAGTAGGAAAACAATACGAAGCGAAGTCCTTGCATGATGCACTATCCTACTTACGTAAAGAAGGTTCTGAAATAGTAAAAGTTTCACAGAATCCTTCAACAAGTATGGAAAGTGTGACTATATCAAAACAACTTTCTTTTGCTCAAGGAGTAAGTAAATAAGAAGACTTTATGAGCTGTTTGCAAATGTAGGCAGCTTATATTTCAGTATCCTTATTTCATGTTCTCTAGAGTATTTTCTGTACTTTCTTTATAAAAACCACAGGCGCCAGTGGATTTTTAGCCAAAGTAAAGGTCAAGTGTCTGGAATTCTGGACATAAAATCCTCCTGTGTAAAAAAGAGTTAGAAAGAAAATGCAGTGCACATACGACAGATATACACTGAAGAATACATTTTTTAATAAGTTTGATTAAAAAGTCTGCAGACTAAAGATAGATTTTGAGCCCTTAAAATATCTCTATTTGTAATTATAATTAGATTGAAAATATGCGGAAGTAATTTTTATACGTTAGCTATGTTTTAAAACATAATTGACTTTACTCAGTTAATATTCCAAATTATAAGAAAGGCAAATAATTTTATGGCAACAAGTCTATTGCAGGGCAAAAAAGGGTTAATAACCGGAATAACAAATAAAAGATCAATAGCGTATGGTATAGCAAAGACTCTCTCAGAACATGGAGCTGAGCTTGCAATCACTTATCAAAATGAAACAATAAAAGAGAAATTATTACCAATAGCAAGTGAATTAAATGTAGAGTTAATATTGCACTGTAATGTTTCAAATGAGGAAACTATAGATAATGCTTTTAAGGAAATAAAGGAGAAGTGGGGTGCTATTGATTTTTTGGTACATGCAATAGCATTCTCCGATAAAAATGAGCTAAATGGTAAATATGTCAATACTTCACTAAACAACTTTATTAATGCAATGCATATATCGTGCTATTCTTTTACTGCTTTAGCGCAAAGAGCGGAAAAAATGATGTTAAATGGCGGTAGTTTACTTACTTTATCTTACTATGGTGCTGAAAAAGTTATGCCAAATTATAATGTGATGGGTTTATGTAAAGCAGCACTTGAAGCAAGTGTAAAATATATAGCATGTGATCTCGGACCACAGAACATCAGAGTAAATGCAATTTCTGCTGGTCCAATCAGAACTTTGGCATCTTCTGGAATAAGTGACTTTCACTCCATATCGGAATGGAATAGAAGTAATTCTCCACTTAGACGCAATGTTACAATAGAAGATGTTGGCAAGGCAGCACTATACTTATTAAGCGACCTGAGTAGTGGTACAACTGGAGAAATTTTACATGTTGATTCAGGGTATAATGTTGTGGGAATGAAGATAGTAGACTAATACAGTACTGCAGATGCATGTGAAGCCTGTGTTTTGGGAACGTTCAAAAAAGTGTGTCAAACCGCATTTTCAATTCAACTCAATTTTTAACCTACCAGGAAAAAAGATATCAAGTTGAGACATAGTTAAAGCCCAATTAGGCAAAGCAGTAATCCACTTTTGCTCTACCTT
>NZ_JAFEVH010000016.1:0-27760 GCF_048054155.1 Wolbachia endosymbiont of Nasonia giraulti | reverse complement strand
TAGATGACAGGATATTTGTTTCTAATTCTTTATAATCTACCAAACCAGTAGTTCTATTTGCTTGACTCATATCAAACCTCCATTTTTTATATCAATTTATTACTTTTTTTTCGGTTTGATACACTTTTTTGAACGTTCCCCCGAAAAGCCAAGCAGCATTGTAAATCCCGATAGTGTTCACGCTCATGGAAGAGAGCAAGTTGTGTAGTGCATTTATTGTTCTTGGATTAATTGATAGCTATTCTCCATACTCAAATCTCTGGCTAAAAATAGCGAGCCACAGATTAGTATGGTTTTGACGTTTTGTATAGAAGCTTTTAGTATGTGATTTGATATAGCATCTCTGATTGATTCACATTCGATAGCATTGATTCCTATATTATGAGCTCCTTCTCTAATTAAATCTGTACTTGTTGCTTTAGGTTCAGATTTAACACAAATCGCGCATAGTAGTTTGATATATGGCTTTAAGTGCTCTAAGAACTCTGCGACGTTTCTGTTACGAGTAACACCAAAGATCATATAGATACCTTCAGCAAAATTGTCTCTTACCCACTTAGCTAACACTCTGGCACCATCATTGTTGTGCGCGCCATCTAGAAATAATTGCCAATCTTTTGGTAATAAAGAAATTAAATTACCTTCTTTTATAGACTCTAGCCGCGCAGGCCAATAAGTGCGCTGTAAACCTGAAGCAATGTCCTCTTCTCCAATATTAAATCCATACTTCCCACTTAAAATGCTACATGCTGCAATTGCGTTTCCTGCATTGATTATTTGATGATCTCCTTTTAAAGATGGCAAAGAAAATTCTATTGATTGAATAGTCGATTGAAAGACTATTCTGTTATTCTGTTTTTCGCAATTCCACTCAAATCCTCCTCTATATAAGGGAGATTTTTTGTTTATTGCGTGTTGTTCTAGCGTGTTCATTATAGATTTTTCTTGTGGTGCTATTACGCAAGGAACATTAGGTTTCATTATTCCAGCCTTTTCACCCGCTATGGTTTCTACGGTAGGACCAAGATATTCTGTATGGTCAAGTGCAATGGAAGTGATGATCGTTAGAATCGGATTATCTATAACATTTGTTGCATCAAGCCTTCCACCCAGACCCACTTCAACTAAAGTAATATCAGCTTTATGACGAGAAAAAGCTAAGAAGGCTGCAGTCGTTGCGGCTTCAAATAGAGTGATGGGTTGTTCTGCGACTGCTATACGGCATTCTTCCAGTGAGTTATGTAATTCACTATCATCGATATCATTGCCTGCAACAACTATTCTCTCATTAAAATTCACTAAATGTGGAGAAGTGTACGTATGAACTTTATACCCTGCTGCTTGCATTATATATCTTATAAAGGATAGTGTTGATCCTTTGCCATTAGTGCCAGCTATGTGAATTATTGGCGGTATTTTTTTCTCGGGATTACCCAGTTTATTTAGAAAACTTTTTATGCGATCAAGAGAAAAATCCTTTGGCCTACTGCCAATCGGCTTAGGCCAATGAGGCATGTATATCATAAATTATTGTTACGTTTTAATTCATCTATTACACTTGCCATGCCATTCGTGTCGATCTTTTCACTAAATTGAGAACGTTGATTAATAGAAATACTTATTCCACTCATTACAACATCGTTTATTAAGAAAGAACTGTCACTTTTAGTAACTTTAAAGTCAATATTTGTAAATTCCTCATCACCATAAGAAAATCTTGTTCCTATCAGACAAGTTTCATCGTTAACTGCTTTTGTACTCATTATGATCATTTCACTATTATTTATGTATTTATACAAAATTTTAGCGCACAAGCGCGCGAGATATACTTCATATTCTTTTAGAAACTCTTCTTTTTCTTTCTGAGTAGATAAATTCCAATATTTCCCTATGACAAATCGAGATATTCCTTTGAGGTTAACATTATTCTGAATAATCTTCTGAAGCTTTTCGTGTATATGTTCTGAATTTTTTCTATTCCCTTTCATAGACGTATTATCTACTTGCTGCTTCATGGCAAGCACAAAAGTTTTGTGACCTATACAACTCGCATAAGCACTTGAGGATATTAAAATAAAAATGGTTAAGGGCTTAATAACATTCATAAGATATATTTATTAGCTATGATACTTAAAATGCAAAATTTAACAAAGGCAAAATAATGATCGCTAGTTTTAATATATCTATAGACATACTCTATATAAATAATCTATAATTAATTTAGGGGTCTGTGCTATACGTTATGAGTTAAGTTAAATTTCCCGAGCGATAATCTCTGATCAAGGGGGTTGCCTCTGTTAATTTCATTGAAATTAGTATGTGATACCCACCTTAACTTTAGGTCTCAGGAATCTACTAAGACTGACGGTAGATATGGATCCCATTTTTATTATTCAGTTTTATGCTTCACCAATATAAAGAAAAAGGTATTTTTTTCTGTTCATCTCATAGGGTGTTTCAAGTTGTAATTGACGTTGAGAAGTATCCTGATTTTGTTCCTTGGTGCAAAGCTGTTTATATAAAAGAAAAAACTGATAGCCAAATGATTGTGGACCTCCTTGCAGCTTTTCATGGCATTAAAGGAAGTTATACATCAGAAGTGACCTTTCTTTCTCCAAATGGAATAAATGAAAGCTGGATAAAAGCTGTGTCATCAAATGGAATATTTAAACATTTATACAATGAATGGAAATTCACTCCTATGAGCAAAAATAAAACTATGGTAGAGTTCTATATAGAGTTTGAGTTTAAATCCAATTTGTTTTCTACTTTATTAAACTCGGTGTATAAATATGCACAAAATAAAATAATTACTGCATTTAAAGACAGAGTAGAAAGTCTTGCTAAGCAAAAGTTATCTTGACATTATTTATATAAATGCATAAATTTTTTAATAAGTTCAGTATTTCCATTGTAATGATTTTTAGATTATTGTTCTTGCTTATTTTTATGAGTGTTAGTTCTTATGCAGCTATTGAACAAAACTTACCCAACACTCAAAAAACTGATGAAATAACACCAAAAGAACTACTGTTGCTATTGCCTGATGATAAATTATTAGGAGATCGAAAAGCACCAATTTTAATGATAGAATACGCCTCGCTCACTTGTTATCACTGTTCTCTTTTTCATAAGAAAGTTTTTCCTAAAATCAAAGAGAAGTACATAGATACAGGTAAGATGTTATACATATTCCGTCATTTTCCTCTAGATTACAGAGGATTAAAAGCTGCAATGCTAAGTTATTGCTATGAAAAAGAAGAAGACTATTTTAATTTTAACAAAGCTGTGTTTAATGCAATAGACTCGTGGAACTACTCTAATTTTAGTGATTTAACTATACTACAAAAAATTGCTGCACTAAGCAATTTGAAGCAAGATGTATTTAACCAATGCATTAATGATAAAAAGATGATGGACAAAATTATAAATGATAAATCACTTGCAATTAATAAACTTGATATCACAGCTACTCCTGTATTCATCATCAAGCTTAACGATGACAAATCATATGTAGAGAATGGTAAAATCAAACATGAAGGATATAGAGAGCTGGAATACTTCACTAATGTAATAGATGAGTTATATGGAAAAGCTATAGTGAAGTAATAACACTGTAGCTTACCATATAAAAGCCCTATGCTGAATCATTATTTTTTGATACTGTTTGTTGCTTTTTACGCTCAAACTCTCTTTTTTTACTGTGCCAAGCATAATAATACATAGCGATTTTATTCTCTATTAATACTATCGTTCCATCATAAAATTGGACCATATCCATAACTTTTTTCTGAGCTTCGTTAAAGCGTTCTTTGTACTTCTCGCGATAAGCTGGATTGTGCAGTAATTTCACTCCTTCATTATTATTAGACTTCTTGCTTAACGTTTCAACTTCGTTAGCAATGTTATAAGACATATAACCCCCTCTAATTGATTATAAAATTACATTTTAAGAGAGATGTAAATAAACGATCCCTCAATTCTAGTATAACAATTGGTTATTATACTAGTTAACTATAGTAAAATATATAATAATCTTTGTCACTTAAAATTTTACTTTATAAAATAACAACTTAAAATAAAAAATTTTATTATTCTTAACCCTATTGTTATATTTATAAATCTTATATAGATTAAACCTCCTTAGTTTATATTATAAAACTTAGTGCGTCATAACTTTAGCAGAAAATCGTTGTACATAAGAAGCTTATTTGCAAAAGAGTATAAAAAAGTAGAAGAACATTGTACTCTTAATAAGAAACAACGTATTCAAATCACTCCTGAAGAAGGAAAATTATTAAATTTATTTACAAAATCCATAAAGTTAAAAGCATAGTTGAAATTGGCACGTTATATGGTTATTCGTCAATTTGTATGGTAAAAGCTTTACCGAAAGATGGTCATATATATACAATAGAAAATAATCCTCAACACTCAAGAATAGCAAAAAAAAATTTTAGTGCTTTTAATCTAAGTGATAAAATTACCCTAATAGAAGGTGATGCACTGGAAAAAATTAATGAATTATCAGCAAAGGCACCATTTGACATGATATTCATCGATGCTGATAAAAGTAGTTATCCTAAGTATTTAGATTGGGCAGAGTCATACATTAAACAAGATGGGCTAATCGTTGCAGATAACACTCTATTATTTGATACAGTATTTTTAGAATCTCCTCCAAAAGAAGTATCAGAAAAGTCATGGCATGCTATGAGAGAGTTTAATGATAGATTGTCAGATGAAAAAAAATATTTCTCCATATTGATTCCTACTGACGAAGGAATGACTGTAGCTTTAAAACTAACGCAAGTTAAAAATCAAGGTCAGCGTAATGTCTAGGGGGAGTTAAGCCAAAAACTCTCTCTAATAATATTTCGCGAAAACAAGGCCTTGATTTAACAATGGAGTACCATTCTTTTAAAATCTTACTTTTTTCCCATGGGAAACTATTTACGTAGTCTATTATAGAAATATGTGATGCTAAAGTAATATCGGCTAAAGTGAACTTATCGGTTGCAAGCCAAACGTTCTTGTTAATTAAGTGTTCGATGTATTCCATATGGCAAGGCAGGTTATGCTGAGCTGCATGAAGAAATCTAGAGTCAGGGCTGCGGTTAGTAATTACTTTTTCATTCATAATATACTTAGTAACTTCATTGTAAAATTTGCTATCGAACCAATTGATTAAAGCGCGTATTTTAGACTTAATAATAGTGGATGAACCAAGTAATTTGACGTCGCTATTGTAAGTCTCTTCTATATATTCACAAATGGCATTACTATCCGCTATTACAAAGTTATTATCTATTAATACTGGTACTTGTCCGATTGGATTGATCTCCATGAATTCATTCCGCTTTTCCCATGGATTTTCATATACCAAATCACAACTCAGCTTTTTTTCCTTGAGAAAAGCTCTAACTTTTCGTGAAAACGGACAAAGAGGAAAATGATATAAAATCATAATATTCCTCTTTTGTTATTCCAATACCTATATGTTGTCATTCCAGTACGTGACATTGGAATCCAGCTTATTTCATTATGGACATTACTTTTAACATATATTCCTAGAATCCATTGTCCATTGTGTAATTTCCAAATATTTTTATACTTGGATCCCAGTACAACTGTACGAACATTGTAGTTTGAGAGCAATCCCCACCGGAAGGGTGTCATTTCAGTGATTGACACTGGAATCCAGTTCTTATTATACAACAGCCTAATGTATTCATTTAAAATTAAGTTTTCTGGATCCCAGTGTCTGGGCACTGGGATGACAGAAGAAGAGTATTTTAGGTAACAGCTGTTTACTCCAAAGTAATGTTGCAAAAGGTCTAACATATAAATTATAAGGCTAATATAGAATATACCTTGCTAAAAAAAAAAAAAAGTATAACCTTTTATAAGGTATGCAGGCAAAAATTCTGTAACTTGGTCAGGTCAGAAATGAAGCAACCATATCAGAATCTTTTTGGGTTGCATACCTATTTGTACTATTTGTTTTATTCTAGGCTATGAACATAGCATTAAAATATCGTCCTAGTAGCTTTAAAGATTTAGTAGGTCAAGATATATTGGTGCGTATACTAGAAAATGCTTTTACTCTCAACAAAATTCCACAATCTATACTGCTTTCTGGTAGCAGTGGAATTGGTAAAACCACCACTGCAAGAATAATAGCTTTATGTTTGAACTGCTCATTGGGGCCAACTTTTGAACCTTGTGGATCATGTACAAGTTGTCTGGCAATAAAAAATTCAAGCCATCCAGATGTAGTTGAAATCGATGCGGCAAGTCACACTAGTGTTGAGGATGTTAGAGCGATCTTGGGAGATATTTGCTATTTACCAATAAGTTCTAAATTTAAAGTTTATATTATAGATGAAGTACACATGTTATCCAGTAATGCATTTAATGCATTACTTAAAACTCTAGAAGAACCACCATCTAGCGTAAAGTTTATTCTGGCAACTACAGAAATAAAAAAGATACCAATAACTATTATTGCACGTTGTCAAAGGTTTGACTTACATAACATTCCTTCAGCTAAGATAATGGAGCGTTTAAATGATATTGCACAAAAAGAAAATTATTTTATTGAAAAAGAAGCGTCGGGATTAATTGCTCACCACTGCAATCATTCAATGCGTAACGCTTTATTTTTGATGAATCAAGCAGTGCTATATAGCAAAGATGGTACAATATCCACTCAAAGTGTTAAAGACATACTTGGTCTAGTAGATAGAAACGTTATATTTGATCTACTGGAAGCAGTATTAGATAGTGATTTACAGAAGGCTTTGTTAGTATTCGACAATGTGGTAAAAACAGCAAATCCGCTCAATATTTTTGAAGATCTGCTGCAAACAATCCAGTTAATATGCCGTTTTTTAATTACAAAAGAGATTGATACAGAATATGAGAAGAGCAGAGTAAAAGATTTGAGTGCAAAAAAGTCTTTAATATTTTTTTCGAGATTGTGGAAGGTGCTGCTTAAGGGTATTCAAGATATAAAGGTTTCAACATGCAACGATGTTGCTGCTGAAATGATGCTAATTAGTCTTTGCTATCTCTCTGATCTACCTTCTCCGGAACAGGTGATCAAGAAAATTCTTTCACAGAATGTAGAGCAAGGAAATAGACAGGGCAGACCTGTTGCACCTTCCCCCTCTGTCATCCAAGTAGCTGACTACTCGGATCCAAAAAAATATGTGGAAAAACCCCACTCTGTCATCCCAGTGTGTGACACTGGGATCCATGTGAAAAATAAACAACAAAATTACGATTTTGATAAGATTTTGCAACTATTAAGGCGGAGTAACCAAATTTATCTTTACAAACAACTGTGTAGTAATCTACAATTAACAGATTGTAAATTTGGGTATTTAAAATTAAAAGCTGTATCTAACTTGAACAGTAATTTTTGTAATGACTTGAAAAGTTACTTAAATCAAGCTACTAATCAGGAGTGGGTTATTATAGTTGATACGAGTTATATGAATAGGGAAGTGAGTAATTTAAATTATGCACCTGCAGTTAAGGATATATTAAATACGTTTAAAGGTGCAAAGGTAGTTAATATAGAAAATAAGGAGTAGGTTGTGGATTTCAGTCAAATAATGAAGCAAGCGCAAGAAATGCAAAAAAAGCTTGCGGAAGCTCAAGAAAAGTATATAGGAAAAGAGTTTCAAGGTATTTCTGGTGGTGGTAAAGTTTCTGTATTAGTGGAAGTGATAAAAATAGGTAGCTATAAAGCTAAAAAGGTAAATATAGACTTAGAACTTATGAGAAATGAAGAAAAAGATATAGTAGAAGATTTAGTGACAGCAGCATTCAATGATGCCATCAAAAAAGCAGAAGAAGATATGGCAAATGCAACTTCTGATCTTGCAGGTATGATGGGTTTACCGCCTGGACTTAGACTTCCTTTTTAAATTTATTACTGAAGTTTACCTTAATGCAGTAACTAAGTGTTTTCTTTTTATACTAGTACTTCCATGAAGTACATTCATATTACTGCATGAATATGAAGCAATTCACAATGATGAATGCAGATCAGAAGATAAAAAGACATCAGTGAAATAGGTGTCAGAAGATCAAGAGTAAAAAAAGTAGAGTAACTCTATTTATTAATTAATAAAATCTTTGTATTTTCCTAAAAGTTAGTTAAGATACAGAAGGTTTTGTGTTATTAAGTTAGCACTTGACTTAACTTTAGTTATTATTTAGACTGCTAAAGTGGAATTTTAATTTTTTTAACGAGGGCAATTATGCATTATAAAAAGTTTTTTTCGGCAGCTGCTTTAGTGACGTTGCTAAGCCTATCAAACTCTGCTTTTTCATCAGACCCTATTGGTCCAATAAGTGATGAAGAAACTAGCTACTATGTTCGTTTGCAATATAATGGTGAAGTTTTACCTTTTAAAACAAAGATTGATGGTATTACACATACATCAGGTCAAAGTCCCTTAAAAGCATCTTTTACAGCTGGTGGTGGTGCATTTGGTTATAAAATGGACGACATTAGAGTTGATGTTGAAGGGCTTTACTCACAATTGGCTAAAGATGCAACTGTAGTATCTGATAACAAGGCTGCAGATAGTGTAACAGCATTTTCAGGATTGGTTAACGTTTATTACGATATAGCGATTGAAGATATGCCTATCACTCCATACGTTGGTGTTGGTGTTGGTGCAGCATATATCAGCAATCCTTCAAAAGCTGATGCAGTTAAAGAGCAAAAAGGATTTGGTTTTGCTTATCAAGCAAAAGCTGGTGTTAGTTATGATGTAACTCCAGAAATCAAACTCTTTGCTGGTGCTCGTTATTTTGGTTCTTATGGTGCTAGTTTTAATAAAGAAACAGTATCAGCTACTAAAGAGATCAACGTCCTTTACAGCGCTGTTGGTGCAGAAGCTGGAGTAGCATTTAATTTCTAGTCTATCTTTGTCTTATTATCCCAGTGGGTTTTTTCTTGTCATCCAAGTAGCATTACACTGGGATCTAGAAAAAAGAAATGTGAATTCCAGTGTTTAAACACTGGAATAACACACTGTTTACTTTAAATTATATAGCCTATCATTACACATTAGTAATTTTAATTCTACATTCAGGTAGTTCTTGTTGAAGTTTAATGTTGCTAAGATCTTAATTAGATATAAAGTTATGCTTTTTTTAATTAAAGCTTGAATTTTTCACTGAAAATCAATATATCATATACATGGAGTTTTAATTTAAGTTATTATGTTGACCCCAGTAGCGAATTTATCTGTTAATAGTAGCACTAATCTCGTGCAATATATTGCTGAAGTGCGAAAATTTCCTATGCTTTCACAAGAAGAGGAAGTTCGATTAGCAAAAAATTGGCAAGAATACCAGGATATTTCTTCTGCTCACAGGTTGATTACTAGCCATTTGAATTTGGTAGTAAAAATTGCAATGAAATTTAAGAATTACGGTCTATTGTTGATGGACCTAGTCATGGAAGGAAATATGGGTTTAATGCATGCAATGAAAAAGTTCAATCCTAACTTGGGATTTCGTTTTTCAACTTATGCAGTATGGTGGATTGAAGCTTCAATGAAAGACTTTATATTAAAATCTTGGTCACTTGTAAAAATAGGTACAACGCAAGCACAAAGGAGATTGTTTTTTAGTTTACGTAAAATAAAAAAAAGAATTTTACAATACACAAACAGAGAAACTTTGAGTAAAGAAGAAATAAAAGCAATATCAAACGAGCTTTCTGTATCTGAAGAAGATGTTGTACAGATGAACTATCGTTTGGCTTGTAAGGATCAGTCGTTAAATAATTGTATAAAAATAGGTGATGACTCTAAAAAGGAGTTACAAGATATGATTCCGTGTAATTTAGTCAATCAAGAATTAGCTTACCAGAATCATGAAGGAAAGGCATTAAAAGAAACAATTTTAAGCAATGCGCTGGCAAGTCTTAATGAAAGATCAAGAGACATTTTCATTAGCAGATATTTGTCTGAGAATACTCAGACTTTGGATGAGCTTAGCAAAAAATATTGTGTTTCAAGAGAAAGAATAAGACAGCTGGCTGAGCAAGCGATGAGTAAGGTAAAACAATACATAAAATCAGAGAGTTTGAAACTTGGGTTACATGCGTAGTCTTTTCGTACTTCTAATATTTCTCTCAGCAGGTGCTCTTGCATCGGTTAATAACGTACAACTGAGCGAAAAATATAAAGATTGGTTTGTGTATACTGCACTGGAAGATGGTGAAAAAGTGTGTTATATTGTGTCATATCCTAAGAAAAAAAGTGAACATTATACAGCCAATCGCAAGCCGTATGTAATGGTCAGTTACGTTGATAAAAAAGCAGATGAGGTGAGCGTCACTTCTGGCTTTCAGTATAATAATGAGCCTGTAGTTCTCAATATCGATAAAAAAATTAAATATCAATTGCCAATAATACAGGGAAGTCTTGCGTGGACAGATGATACAAAAATGGACCAAGATTTGATTCTAAAAATGAAGCAGGGATTATCAATGGTAGTTAATGGAAAAGTAAAAACAGCAAATGTTGATGATACTTATTCCTTGCTTGGCTTTCAAAAAGCGTACCAAAAAATGCATGACTTATGCCATACAAAGTAAATTATTGATCACTAAAGTATAAGATAGGCTCTTTTGCCTCTCAGACAAAAATATGGATATCACTTTACATAGAATATGAATATCATTTAAAATATATTTTTGAGAATTAATATGTCAAAAATTGTAGATATAGGAATCAAAGAACAAGGTTCTGTGTGTGAACAAATGCGTTTTAGTGTAAGTCGTGCAAGCCTTTTAAATACGCTATCCAGGGTAAGTGGAGTGGTTGAAAGGCGCAACGCAATAGATGTTTTAGCGTGTATAAATATCAAAGCACAATATGGTAGCATAAAACTAAAGGCTACTGATCTTGATATTTCAATATTTGCCTCACTTACTGCAAATGTATCAGCAGAAGGAGAAGTGAAAATCTCAGCACATACTTTACATGACATAGTGAAGAAGTTGCCAACTGATTTGGATGTCAATTTCGAAATGAATAATCAAGGAAAATTATTGATATCCTGTGGAAATGCAAACTTTTCTTTACCGAACGTAGTTTCAAATAACTTCCCTGTTCTTGAAGAAGGTGATCATCAATACGATTTCACTCTACTAAGTGCAGATTTGGTAGACTTGTTGACTAAAACGAAGTTTGCTGTGTCGCTGGATGATACAAGGTATAATTTAAACGGGATATATCTGCATACAGATGAGCAATTTCTGTACTGCGTTGCAACTGATGGCCACCGTTTATCACGTATAAAAAGGCCTAAACCTGAAGATATCAACGGAGAATTTGGTGTGATCATTCCACGTAAAACTATCATGGAACTGTTGAAAGTATTGGGTGATTGTAATGAGATAAATATAAAACTTTCAGATAGAAAAATCAAATTTACATGTGGTGAGTATATTCTAATATCAAAATTGATAGATGGGACTTTTCCAGATTACAAAGCTGTCATTCCAACGTCTCAAGGTAAACAAATGATTGTTGAGAGTAGCAAACTTGCTAGTGTTATAGACCGAGTTTCCGTTGTTGTATCCGATAAAATAAAATCAATTAAATTTTCATTGCAAGAGAATTTATTAACTCTACATTCAAATTCCCAAGAGTGCAGTGATGCGACTGAGTCTATAGAGGTGGATTACGATGGAGCTCTTATGGAAGTAGGATTTAATTCTCGTTATTTGCTTGATGCTTTATCTTGTATAAAAAACAAATGTAAGGTCAGCCTATCAGATGGTAATAGCGCTACAATTATCACTGATGAAGATGATCCAAGTGCACTATATATAGTAATGCCAATGAGGACTTAAGCTAGTAATCTATCTTTACTAAGTATAAGCCGTGAGGCGGCGCAGTGACCCCAGCGGCGTTTCTTTTACATTGACTTAATATATTTAGCATTTCTTGTGGATTAGTTCTATTTTTTCCAAATTCAACTAAAGTACCAACAATAATTCTCACTTGGTTATGTAAAAAGGAAATCGCAGATATTTTGATGTATATGTGACTTCCATTTTGTACTATATCAATATCATCGATTGTTCTGACCGGATTTGTAGCTTGACAATCTTTTGAGCGGAAGCTTGAAAGATTATGTTTTCCAAGCAGGTGTCTAGCAGCTTCACGCATGATGTTTACGTCAAGTGGGTTAAATACTTGCCACACATAACCGATTTCCAGAGCTGCAGGAGCGTAGCGATTAATTATTCTATATTCATAACATCTTTTTTTTGCTGAGAAGCGTGCATGAAATGCATCATCTACAGCTTCTGCACCAAGCACAACTATAGGAATCGCTTTTAAGTGATAGTTTATTCCATTTCTTATTCTGTAAAGCTCAAATTGCCTTTCCATATTGAAATGAGCAACTTGCCCTAAAGCATGAACCCCTGCGTCAGTTCTGCCACCACAATGCAAAGAGACTCTCTCGCCACTGAAATTAAATATAGCGTTTTCTATGGTTTCCTGAATTGAGTTAGCAGAGTGTTGTTGCTTTTGCCAGCCAGAGAAACCACTGCCATTGTATTCTATCGTTATTTTGTATCGCACTACAAAGTCTATCTATCTAATTTAGGTAACTAACGTTCTTCGTTATTAAAAAACCCTTGGCAGATTGGTTGCGTTCAATTACCATGGAGACTATACAAGTTAATAAATGATCCATGGCACATAATCCAGAAGAAAGAAATAATGATAAGCAAAAAGCACTAGATAATGCAATAAGTCAAATTGAAAAAGCATTCGGTAAAGGTGCAATAATGAAGCTAAAGCAAAACCCTGTAGAAAAAATAGACACGATATCTACAGGGTCGATTGCACTTGATTCAGCTCTGGGTGTTGGGGGATTGCCAAAAGGACGTATAATTGAGATATTTGGCCCTGAGAGTTCTGGTAAAACTACCCTTGCTTTGCATGTAATTGCTGAAGCACAGAAAAAAGGAGGTTTATGTGCATTTATCGATGCGGAGCACGCACTGGATGTTATATATGCTCGTAAACTTGGAGTAAACACCGATGATTTAGTGATTTCACAACCAGACACTGGAGAACAAGCGTTGCATATTGTTGAGTATTTAGTATGTTCTGGTGCAGTTGATGTAATAGTTATTGACTCTGTTGCAGCACTAACTCCAAGAGCTGAAATTGAAGGAGATATGGGCGATCAGCACATGGGACTACAAGCAAGACTTCTAAGTCATGGGCTACGAAAGCTCACCTCTGCAGTTTCAAAAGCAAACTGTATATTGATATTTATTAACCAAATTCGTATGAAAATAGGAGTAGTATATGGAAATCCTGAAACTACCACCGGTGGGAATGCGTTAAAATTCTATACTTCTATAAGACTTGATATAAGAAAAATTGGTGCAATAAAGGATAAAGAGAATATTACGGGTAATGAAACGAGAGTTAAAGTTGTAAAAAATAAAGTCGCTCCTCCATTTAGAGAGGCAAAATTTGATATAATGTATAATGAAGGCATATCAAAACTTGGGGAAATAATAGATATAGGAGCAAAACTTGGTGTCCTTGAAAAGGCAGGCGCTTATTATTCATATAACAATACGCGTCTTGGCCAAGGAAGAGAAAATGTAAAAAGTTACCTCAAGGCAAACAAAGAAATTGCAAATGAAATAGAAACAAAAATCAGAGATTTATTTAAAAATAATGATAATTCTATTGTAATAGAAGAGGAACGCGAACAACTTCTAGAAGAATCAGTATTCTAATCTAGATTAGGGTGAAGTTTTAGTATCCATTCAGATGCATGGCTAATGTGCAAATGTTGAAATCAGTGCTTCTTTTCTTGTCGCCTAAGTAGCCCTTTTGGTGTCATCCCAGTGCTTGACACTGGGATCTAAGAAAATTCACAGGCAAACTAATTCGGTAAGCTTATGCTAAATTAATGAGCTTAAATGAAAAATTGGATCCCAGTGTCAAGCACTGGGATGACACCATTTGTTAAGCAAATTGTCACAATGTTCGTATAGCTGTGTGTTTGCACACTGACTATTTGTTCCTATATTTTTGTCTATCTTATTTTGCTACCCTGCTGAACGGATACAAGTTTTATATTGAATAGGATGTCCTGTTCAATTGCTATATTTCACACTCTCCCAACTGAGTTGATAAAAGCTGTGTTTATCTCCTTGTAGCATCAGGTGTATATTTTTTGCTATTTTTTCCACTAAGAGGATAACGTTATCAAAATTTTCAAATTTTGATAACACATAGTCTGCTAAGCTTTTTTGGTCTTCAGGCCTACCTACTCCAAATCTCAGACGCCAATAATCATTACCAATAAGGCTATCTATAGACTTAAGTCCATTATGTCCGGCTGAGCTACCGCCCTTTTTTACTTTTATTCTTCCAAATTTCAAGTCAGCATCATCATGTATGACAACAATATTGTCTAGCGATAATTTGTAAAAATTTTTTATTTTTGCAATAGGAATACCTGAATTATTCATAAATGAATAAGGTTTTATCAGCATAATTTTATTATTATTAATTATGCCAGAGGTTATCAAGTAATCAGCTTTATTAGAAAATGACTGAAAGTTCCAATATTTGTGAATTGCATCAATAACTATGAAGCCAATATTATGGTGAGTTAATTCATATTTACTACCAGGATTACCAAGCCCAGCTATTAAATGCACTACTCCTCTGTTTTTGTTTGAGGCTCTTCAACATCACTATCAGCAGCAGAAATTGTGACAATGGTAAAATTTTCTTCCTCATGAGCTACAAATTTAACACCTTCTGGCAATTTTACATCATTGATATGTATAGACTGACCAATCATTTTGCCAGACAAATCAATTTCTATGACTTGAGGTATTTTCTCAGGAGAGCATTTGACAGTAATAGAACGACACAAAACATTAAGCACTCCACCTAATTTGATTCCTGGTGATTTACCTTCATTGATGAATGATAAAGGTATATCTATTTTAATTTCACTACCTTTATCAACAAACTGAAAATCAACATGTTGCACAGTATCCTTTACTACATGCCATTGAATATCACGAACAAGAGCATATTCTTTTTTCCCTGAAATATCTAGTTCTATTAAATGTGCAGAAAGAGCACCTGATTTATATTGTTTAGTAAATTCCTTTGCAGACAATGTCAAATTTACGTTATCATGCCCTTTACCATATATAACTGCAGGTATACTTCCCTTCTCCCTCAGAGCCTGCATCGCTTTCTTTTTTTTTACATCACGTAACTCTGCATTAATTGTTACCATTTCTTGCTGTGCCATCGATTACTCCTATTCAGCTAATCCTTTTTATATAATTTAATAATATAACATAAAAATATTTATTTCAAACTTCATTCTTTCACACTAATTCTTTGTGGAAAAATTTATTTAGATATATACTTAAGATTACGTAGTAAGGACTATGAGTATTGACGATCAAGTAGTTTTTAAGATTTATAAGCCAACAAAAACTGCAACACAATCTGGTTTAGGTAATACAAAATTCTGGCACCTAAAAATTGAGACTTGTTCTTACTATATTGAACCTTTGATGGGATGGATTGGTTCAAAAGACCCCAAAAAACAGATTGTACTAAAGTTTGATTCTCTTGAAAAAGCAGTATCTTACGCAAAGAAACACAACACAAAGTACACAATTGAAATGCCAAAAGATGTTAAAAGACTGCCAAAATCTTATACGAATAATTTCATACTAAAATAAATTTTATCGTAATGTGTTTATCTAAAAGCTTAAATTTAAGAGCCTGTCTTGAAAGGACCTAAGTAGCAAGCATAGTCATATTAAAGAGTTCTTGAAATAAGGAGAGCACGCTCATACGTCAAGCAAACAATGTTTACCTAAAATTCTTTGACATTAGCAGCTTTCTTGCCCCGTTTTCAGTAACAGTGATTTTGTAATTCTTCTATATATTAGAAAAATTTTTATTTTAATTAGCCATAGGCGCCTATTGGTTTTTAGCTAAAGTAAAGGTCAAGTATCTGGAATTCTGGACATAAAATCCTCCTGTGTAAAAAAGATTAGAAAAAAGTGCAGCGCACATACGACAGAAATTAAGCACACTTACATGCTCTGAAGAATACGCTTTTTGATTAAAAATTTGACTGAAAAGTCTGCAGACAAAGATAGATTTCGAGCTCTTAAAATATCTCTAACTGTAATTATAATCAGATTTAAAATATATGGAAGCAATTTTTTACGTTAATATTTCAAATTTCCCTTTCAAGATAGGTTCTAATTGTTACTCTAGGTTTTGAATTGTGATAACGCACTGCGGCTACTTAGAGAGTTGAACCTGGCTAGCTAGGTATCAAAGAGTTATTTTTTAGGTATTTCTCCGTAAGACTGCAAGTTTTTTTGGATTACTCAAATAACTCCACTCTGCTCGCAGGACTTTTATGCCGCTTTGCACTAAATTAATTTCACGTTTTATTTGTGTTAGCTATTTATTTAGTGAGTGGACATGTAATTTTACCTTAAATAACCCTATAATAAAAACATAGTTATTGAAATAATACAGAAGGTTCTCATGACAACCTCTGTATAGCTCTTAATTTTGCTGAGCGCGCACGCGGATTTGCATTTATTTCTTCTGCACTTGCTTTAATCACTTTTTTGTTTAAAAGGGAGAATGTTTTAGTAGATCCTGGTTCACATAAATCTTTAAAAAAAGTTTTGACTATACGATCTTCTAAAGAATGAAAAGTAACTACAATTAATTTGCCGTTCTCACTTAAAATTTCAGACGCAGCTTTAATACCCTTTTCAAGCTCTCCTAACTCATCATTTACCCATATTCTGATTGCCTGAAATGTCCTAGTTGCAGGGTCAATCTTGCTTTTTCCACGAAACACTACAGAACGTACAATATCCGCAAGTTCAAATGTAGTTTTGATAATTTTCTTCTTCCGCGCATTTACTATCGCTCTTGCGATTCTGCGGGAATGACGCTCACCCCCATAATTATATATAGTGTTTGCAATCTCTTCTTCACGTAAAGCGTTAACAAACGTCGAAGCATTCATATGAGAATAGTTATCCATGCTCATGTTAAGTGGGCCATCACGTAGAAATGAGAATCCTCTATCTCCATTATCAAGCTGCATAGATGAAACTCCAACGTCGAAAACTATGCCGTCCACTCCATTTGATGTCATTCCAGCGCGTGACGCTGGAATCCAGTTATTTTTCTTCTGGATCCCAGTATCAAGTACTGGGATGACAGAGGATTTATTCAGTATACTTTTGATATTACTAAACTTTTCAATAAATAACTTTATTCTATTAGGGTATTTAACATTTAGATCATCATAAAATTTAGTAACTGTTTCATCTCTATCAACTGCATAAACTTTGCAATCAGCAGATTCCAATATTGCTTTGCTATATCCTCCAGCTCCAAACGTGGCATCCACATATATACCACCACTGTGTGGTGACAATTGCAGTAGCATCTCTTTTAACAAAACTGGAATATGTGTCATATCAAGAGACTTTGTGCACTTAAACTAAAATAACTTTCTCACCAAAAAATATATGGAAATATATAGGTATAGTATAAGAATATTTAAATATAATCAACGATATAAAAATTTAATAAGATAATATTATTAATATAACATTTACATAATTCACGTTTGAAAAAGTAAGTAATATTACTATAATATCAAACAAATTACGGAAGATTTTGTGCAACAAATAACAAAAGTAATACTATCAAGTTTAATTTGTAACACTTTGTTGTGGTATGATCACATGCTTTTCAGCCATCTAATAAGCATAATCGGAGATGTGTTTTTTCCATCAGACGACAAATTAGTCAGCATACTTAAAGCTTTTGGAGTGTTTGCAGTGGGTTTCTTAATAAGACCAATTGGTGCTGCTATATTTGGCCACATTGGCGATAAATATGGAAGAAGGATTGCTCTATTTCTCTCTATCATATTGATGACTCTATCAACCGTACTTATTGCATTTGTTCCAGGGTATCAGAACATTGGGGTACTCGCATCAGTACTGGTGGTATGTTTAAGATTATTGCAGGGTATATCTCTTGGAGGAGAGGCAGGAAATGCCCCATTTTTAATAGAGCATGCTCCTAAAAATAAAAGAGGATTCTTTGGCAGTATTGAAGTATTGAGCGCAATTCTTGGCTCAATATTAAGTCTTATAGTGGTGCTTATATGCAAAAAAGTATCCGATTTTGAATCTTGGGGATGGAGATTGCCTTTTATTTTCAGTTTTGTAATAGGATTAATCAGTATATATATGAGATATATACTCGATGAAAGCCCAGAATATAAAAAGCAGGAAAAGCCACATGAACTACCGTTAAAAGAACTGTTAAATGGCTATAAAAAACCTTTTCTAATATCAATTGGAGTTGACATAGTTGAGAATGCATCTCTTCACACATATTTAGTGTTTTTTAATCTACTTGCATCAACAATAAACACTCACTTTAATCACGCAGTAGAAATATTGAATCAGGTTGCACTTGGAGGATTGACTATACTATTTGCAATGCTTTCTGATAAGGTAGGGAGAAAAAGAGTCATGAAATTTGCATTTGTGACTTTTATAGTAGTAAGTTATCCAGTTTTTTCAATGATACTAAGTGGTAATAATTTGCTCACCATAATGGCGCACGTTCTTTTTATAATCCCAATAGCTGCTTCTCTTGGTCCTGTTAGCGCGTTTATGTGCGAATTATTCCCAATAAAGGTACGATACAGTGGATTTGGTTTATCAAGAAATATAGCTTCGGGATTTTTTGGTGGTCTTGCACCATTTATATGCACAACTATTATCAAAGTTACAGGACAAGGAACTTTAGCAAGTTTTTACATGATTTTCTGTGCACTAATTAGGTTAGTTGCTATATCACAAGTTAAGAGTTAGATTTTTTCAAAAACCAAGTGTTTAAAAAATCTAATCATAAGGTGGAAAATGCCAATTTTTAGGTGATAGTGTAAATATTTCAACTCCATCTTTTGTGACTCCAAGCGTATGCTCAAACTGTGCAGAAAGTGAAAGATCACGTGTTGTCACTGTCCAGCCATCTAGCTTGCTGAGCAGAGTTTCATGTTTTCCAGCATTGATCATTGGTTCTACCGTAAAAAACATGCCTTCTTTTAAGATAAGATCCTCACCTTCATCATAAAAATGTACAACATTTGGTGGAGCATGAAAAACCTTTCCTATGCCATGTCCACAATAATTGCGTACGATAGAATATCCAAAATCTTCAATATATTTTTCTATAGCAAATCCTATTTCATTTAACTTATTGCCGGGCTTAACTTGTTTTATCGCTTCCATTAGCGCATTGTAGGCAGCATTACACAAACGCTTTGCTTTTATTGAGGGTTTACCAGTCCAAAACATGCGACTTGTATCACCATACCAGCCATTTAAAATCACTGTAACGTCAATATTTAAAATATCTCCATCTTTAAGAGGTTTATCATCAGGAATACCATGACATACAACAGCATTTTTCGAAGTACAAATTGATTTCGGATATCCCTTATAATTCAGTGGTGCTGGAATTGCACCTGCATTGATTATAAAATTATGACATAGATCATTTAATTCATTAGTTGTTACGCCTACTTTGACGTATGGTGCAATAAAATCAAGGGTTTCAGCTGCAAGCCTGCCAGCTTTACGCATAAAGTCAAAATCTTCTTGTGAATGTATAGTTATGTTCATGTTTCTTACGTTTTTATTGTAATTTTCTGCTTCTCTTACGGATACATCAGTGTAATAATACTATAAAAATAAGCTCCTAGATCAAGCCATTTGTATATTAAGAGATAAAGACAAAAATCTAGACTGTGACTTTTGATTTAACCCAATGGTATAACTTACTTATTTTGCCATCGTGACCAAGCATTCCAGAATTATTTCTATAAAAGGTGTCAACTATTAGCTTTATAGAGCCTAAAGCAGCAGAAAATACAGGATTTTTGTCGTATTCGCCATCAAGACCGCTACAAGATTCAGGGCATCCGATACGGACTTGTTTATTGAATATATAGCTTGCAATTTCTTTCATGCTTGTGAGTTGACTGGTTCCACCTGTGATCACTACTTTATTAATTGGATCTTTCTGTTCTTGAAATTGTTCTCTTATCAGCTCAAGTATTTCCTCAATCCTTGGTCTTATGATGTTAACAAGTTCAGACTTAAACACTTGAGTTGGTTCATCGCTTTCATTACTTTGCACTGCAATACATTCATTCTCATCTATTGAAGTTACAATAGTGCTACCGTATAGTATTTTTATGCGTTCAGCATGCTCTATACTTGTGCATAGTCCATAAGCTATATCTCGGGTAATGTGAATGCCACCAATTGGAATGCTGCTTGTGTACACAAGTTTTCCTCTCTTAAAAATTCCAATTGCAGTGCATCCACCTCCTATGTCAACAATGGCAGTCCCTAGCTCTTTTTCATCTTCACTTAGACAAGCAAGACCTGCAGAATATGCAGAAGCAACACAACCAGCCATACTTATCCCACTATTATTAGTTATGCAATTTTCAATGTTGGTAAGAGCTGGACGCGAAGCAGTGACAACATTAACATCAGCAGACAATCTTTTTCCATATAATCCACTGACCTCCTTTATGTCAGTCATATCATCTAAGTGATATTTAAGTGGTATATTGTGAATTATAACATTTTCTTCGATATATTTCTCAAATGTCTGAAAGACTACACGTTTTATATCTCGGTCTAAAATTTCGTGATTAGCTGCAATTATTTCGTTATGTACGTTAAAAGACGAAATCCCACATCCAGCCACATTCACATATATCTGGTCTATAGTCTCTTCTGATACTTGTTCAGCTAAACCTACAGTTGATGAAATAGAGTAACTTGCATGCTTTGCGTCAGTTATTGATCCACCATTTATACCTTCTGCACTTTTATAACCCACTCCTATTATTTTATAGCTAAAATTGCTATTGATTTTAACAATGAGACAGATAATTTTTGTTGTACCCACGTCTAAAACAGCAAAAACATTCTGCTTTGGTTTTGTTATTACTGCAGAGTACATTGGTTGACCTTATGATGCGATTCCATTTAAATTGTAGCTTCCCTGAATGAATTTATATTTCTATCATAAATGTAGCAACATTTTAATATACCTAGACAAAAAGAAAAATAAAACACAGAATTACAATTTTTATGTCTAAGTTACCAATTGTAATTGCCCCTGACGAAAGATTAACTACACGCGCCAGTGAAGTAACAGATATAACCGATAAAATTAAAGAATTAGTAAACGACATGTTCGAAACTATGTACGATGCAGAAGGTCTTGGTCTTGCTGCAGTACAAGTTGGAGTGCTGAAGAGAATTTTTGTCATGGACGTTCAGACAGAAAAGGCTGGAGATGAGTTAGTAGGATATGATTCAGTTGGTAAGTTTTGCATGATTAATCCTGAAGTTAAGGAATTATCCGATGAACAAGTGATTATGAGCGAAGGATGTCTTTCAATTCCGGAGCAAAGCCATGAAATCAAGCGTCCAAAATATTTAACTGTAAAATATAAAAACTTAAATAACGAAGAACAGACGCTAAAAGCTAGTGGTTGGCTTGCAAGGTGTATTCAGCATGAATTGGATCACTTAAATGGTATATTATACATTAGACATTTATCTAAGTTGAAGTATGATTTGGCTATGAAAAAAGCACAAAAGGTTAAGAGACACTATGAGCAATGAAGATCTAGAATTGTTGAAGTTCTATCATGAAGTGGGAGTTGATTGCACACTAACTGAAAGTGAAGAGGAAAAAAAAATGGAAAATGAGAGAGCTGTACAGTCTTCTGTCATCGAGCAGAAAAAAGCCATGTTCCCAAGTGACTGGATCATTGAAGCAAGGAAACTTGCAAGTGAATGTGGTAGTGTAGATGAACTAAGAAGTGCAGTTAAGTCATTTGAGGGTTGTGAAATAAAAAAAACTGCAACTAATACTGTTTTTTCCGATGGTAATCCAAATGCAAAAATCATGCTTGTTGGTGAAGCACCAGGAGCAAATGAAGACCTTAAAGGCATACCATTTTGTGGTGCAAGCGGAATGCTGCTTGATAAGATGCTCAGTGCAATTAGTTTGGACCGCACTAAGGTGTACATAAGCAACGCGGTGTTTTGGCGTCCACCAGGTAATAGAAAACCAACTGACCTAGAGCTTGATATGTGCAGACCATTTGTTGAGAAGCACATTGCTCTTATTTTACCGCAAATTCTGATTTTTGTCGGAGGAATTGCATGTTATAGCCTTCTTGATAACACAAAGACTATATCGAACTTGCGTGGCAGATTTCATACTTATACTAACCAATATTTATCTCATTCAATTACTACAGCCGCTATATTTCATCCAGCCTATCTACTTCGTCAACCAGCACAAAAACGCTTAGCTTGGGAAGATTTGAAGAAGATTAGGGAATATCTTGATAATACCAATAACTACACGGATGTTTAGCTTACTACTCGTTATCATCTTAGTACCGGCTAATTGAATTAAATATTGAAAAATCTACTAAACAGAGAAAAAGGCAAAAGAAAATCTATCAGCTACTACCTATTTTTTTAATTGGCGTTTTTCATTGTGTTAAATCCTTTGATAAGCGCATTTTAGCTTATGTGGGTAAAAGTTTTATAAAGACATAGAGTGCACATAGTGCAAAAAATTAAACATCAAGTATATTGAGCTTTTTGTCGCTTTATCTGCACAGACTGAAGATAAATAATATATCTTCACCCTTATTTTAAGGAGAATGGAGGAGTCCGTCAAGTAACTCTTGCCGTTGCTATAGCTGCTTGAGTTCCTGTAATCACAATGTTTGTGCAATGTACGCATGGAATTTTATTTACTCTATAATATGTTGGTTTATAGTAGTACTAATGCAGAAATAAAGGGAGGAGACATTGGAAAGCAATATAAAAAAATTGAAAGGAAATTTTTTAGAACAAGCAGTTAGAGTAAATCATGCTGGCGAATATGGAGCCATTTGCATTTATTCTGGTCAAAAATTTATTCTTAAAAAATCTTCTATAATTGACAAAATAATTGAAATGGAGGAGCAGGAAAAAGAACATTTCCACTATTTTAATGAGAAAATCAAGGAGCAAAGAGTTCGTCCTACTGCTTTGCTGCCAGTTTGGAATGTTTTAGGGGTGTCACTTGGTGTTGTAACTGCTATGATGGGTAAAAAAGCTGCTATGGCTTGCACTGCTGCAGTTGAAGAGGTGATCGGAGAGCATTACAAGAAGCAGGTCTTACATTTAGAAGATGGGGAATTAAGAGAAACTATAAGTAAGTTTCGTGATGAGGAGTTAGAACACAGAGATATTGCAATTCAGCACAATGCTGAAAGCGCACTTGGCTACAACGTTTTATCTTTGTTCATAAAAACAAGCTGCAAAGCTGCTATTTACTTCTCTAAATTGATTTAATCAATCACTATTTGACAACCATATTTGCCTTTAGTCCTTGTGCTAATTGCTGCCCCATATCCTCTACTCCAATCGAATGCGTATGGATGTTTATAATTAACTTCTTAATTCTTATCCTAAAAATACATTAATTTAATTCCCTACTAGAGTTTTCTTGTTGTTGTAAACATGTTTGCATAAGACTAGTAGATGGAACGTTTTTAATAGTCTGAGTTAACTCCTCAGGAATATTTTCAAAACTCTTGCCCATAACTTCTAAAACACTTTTCCCCTGTATAAGACAATTCCCTCCAAAGCTTGATTTGTTTTCTAACTTGCTAAACCTTATTTTGCTTTTCTCATCAATTTCTACTACCATTTTGTTACCATCTTTCCGTAGATAAATACTAATCTCTCCTATTTTAGTAGTAAAAAATATTTCAATACCACCTTTTAAGATATCTGTGTAATTTCTTTTTCCATCTTCTGTAATTTCAACTTTTACTATACTTTCCTCAATCTGAAATATGCCAACTTCTAAATCCTTAGCTTTTTCATTATTTAAAGTTCTTGCAGTTTCAACAATACTACCTTGTGGATACTTAATATAAAAATATTTATTATCTACTTCTACTTCAAGATCATATTTATCAATTTGCTTGTTATTTTCTTTCACAATACCTTCATATGCTAGACCCTCTAGCATTTTTTTCTTACTCTTACATTGTTCGTTAAGATCATTTAAATAATTAGAGCCGTAATATCCGCCTTCAATATCGCTGTAAAAAGATAATCCTTTTTCTACCCCACCTTTTAACACTAAATTACGAGTGATCTTTTGTATGATATTTTTTGTAGTTGAATTGTGTGGATTTGCATGAAAGCGATTAATTAATTCTTCCATTTTTTCAAATATAAAATTTGTTACAGTCTTATTATCCTTACCGTAATATGAGTTTAATCTTATTCCTTGATTTAAATAATCCTCTATTATGCGTTCCATGTACTTTAAAACGCTTTCTTGCTCATCGTGTTCTGTTATACCTTTTATCATCTCATCACAAAATTTTTTAACTAGAATTTGTTCATCTGTAGTCAATGGTATTTGCAATTTCGTAGAAGATGGGTCTCGCTCAAAAAGATAAATTATTGACAATTCCTCTGCTCTTTTAATAAAGTCATAACTCCTTAGATATTCTGCAACATCTTTGTTTTTTGCGTACCTTTTCTTGGTTAAATCCATATGCCTATCTTTACGACTTATAGTCGGTAATTTTGGATTTGATGAACTACTCTGTTGACTATTGAAGAAGCTGTTAGAGAACTGTTCAGGCTCTAAAATAAGATTACTTTCACCTTGTTTACCTACTTGCTTAGACATATTATATACCATAACCACTAAAACTTTTTAGTGATTACTTCAATACATAGATAAGTCAATAAAAATATCTTTTTCTCTTCAGTACTAAAAAATTGTCAAAAATCTCAAAATTGGTTAATTGCATATAACCTACTTTCTGGTATACATCAAAACTACCGTAGAAAGCTTCAACTTTGAAAGGGATTAACAAATAAAATTCTTGTACTTTGCCTCTACTAAAGTACAATCAGGCTTTATTTAATATTTTTCATGCTTGATGAAGTACATGAGGAGTGTGGGGTATTTGGCATAAGTTACAACCAAAGTGCTGCTTTTAACTCTATACTTGCTCTCCACGCTTTGCAGCATAGAGGTCAAGAGTCTTTTGGCGTAGTAACCAGTAACAACGATAAGCTGCACTCTTATCACTTTCAAGGTCAAGTGAGCAGTGTATTTGATGATATAGATGAAATAAAGAAATCCTTACCTGGAGATTGTGCAATAGGTCATGTTCGATACTCAACAAGTGGTAGTAAATTTGGAGTGCAGCCCATGTTTGGCAAAAGTGGCAAATTTGGGGATTTTGCCATAGCACATAATGGTAATTTAATTAATATTTCTCCGATACGCAAACAATTAATTAAACAAGAGTGCGTTTTTCAGTCAGATATTGATACAGAAGTAGTAGTGCATCTGACAGCAAGCGGTGAAAAAGATAGCTTTTTAGAGAGTTTTATATATGCATTAAAGCAAATACAAGGTGCTTATTCTTTTGTGGCAATCAATCAAGAAGTAGTTATTGGAGTACGTGATCCATCTGGAATCAGGCCTCTTGTTTTAGGAAAGTTAAACGGTTCTTACGTTCTTGCATCTGAAACTTGTGCTCTTGATATAATAAATGCAGAGTTTATTAGAGAAATAGAACCAGGCGAATTAGTTACCATCAGTTCGGATAGTAAGCTAGCCTCAATGTTTCCTTTCCCACAGCAAAAATCAAGTTTTTGTATTTTTGAATACGTTTACTTCTCGAGACCAGACAGCATAATGGAGAATAGGTCCATATATGACATAAGAAAAGAAATAGGAAGAATACTTTCAGAAGAGAGCCCACCAAAAAACAATGTAGATATGGTTGTACCAATACCTGATTCTGGAATACCTGCAGCTATTGGATATGCAAAGCATTCAGGATTACCTATGGAACTGGGGATAATTCGTAATCATTACATAGGAAGAACTTTTATACAACCCACCGCTGAAGTACGTAAAGTTAGAATAAAATTAAAATTCAATGCTAATAAGCACACTTTGAAAGGCAAAAACATAATTTTAATAGATGATAGTATAGTGCGTGGTAGTACGCTCAGAAATATAATAGTTATGCTAAAGGATGCGGAAGTAAAAGAGATTCACCTCAAAATTTCAAGCCCACCAATTAAGCATTCTTGTTTTTATGGAATAGATACGCCAGAGTGCAAAGATTTAATTGCTGCAAATAAATCTGTAGAGGAAATTAAGGAAATTATAGGAGTAAATAGCCTAGCCTTCTTGAGTATTGATGGACTATACAGGGCTGTTAAAGAAGAAAAACGTAACAACGCTACACCGCAATATTGCGATGCTTGTTTCACTGGTGATTATCCGATTGGTAAGTAATCTATTATTAATGAAGGTGAGGTTTTTTCTATGTTATATTAACAGTTTTAAAAATAGATTTTTTGCATAACCATATAGTTTTTGCCTGGGCGTCATTTGAGTGAAAACTACTTTACAAATTTCGTCATTCCCTTTACTATGATACTAAGAGTATTTATCCTTGTTTTCGATCAGCGCGGGTTCAACAACAAAAATTCAGTAAAAAACTCAGATATTTATTGGCAAATTACATAAAAATTATAGCGGCTGCATGTCTTTTTTGTTTTTTCTACATTCAGCCAAAACGCGCTTATTTTAAGCGTTAGCACATTATTACAGCGCCAATTTACATTATTATAGGGTCAAAACTCGTCACACGGGGATTCTTTTGCCTTTTTTCTTCGTTTGGTAAATTTCTTAATATTTATAGCAAAAAGAGCACAGATGTCATTCCAGCGCGTGACGCTGGAATCCAGGAATTTTTTGAGCATGAAAGTTATGCTAAGTTTTTGTTGGTAAGTAAAGGCTGGATCCCAGTGTCAAGCACTGGGATGACAAGAAAGAAAGCGCTGATTTCATATGTATCTGATAAAAAAGATGATGTCATGCCAGTGCCCAGACACTGGCATCCAGTTTTTTCATGATCATCAAAAATGTTGTGTTTTAACATAAAATTAACTGCTTTTATGCTCATAAACTTAATATCCAATCAAATTTCCTGGATCCCAGTGTCAAGCACTGGGATGACACCGTCATAAAGTAAACCAGTACTTGGATGAACTGGCAAAAATTGCTCTTAAATCACAAGTTCGTGCAATGATGGTGCTTCTTTAAGAAGCACCATTTGCTAATGTTTTGAAGCTTTAATGCTTATTATGCGCATGTATTTGTTGTTGCATTCCATGTTTTACCATCAGGGCAAGCAGTTGCACCATCTTTACAAATCACACCACCTGGTACTATTTTTGAAACAACTACAGGTGCACCAAAAAACACAGCAGTAAATGCACCAAGTGCAAAAAGCGCTGGCCATGGCATTCTGCCGAATATCGCAAGCAAAGCTGCACCAATTATGGGAACGTTCAAAAAAGTGTGTCAAACCGCATTTTCAATTCAACTCAATTTTTAACCTACCAGGAAAAAAGATATCAAGTTGAGACATAGTTAAAGCCCAATTAGGCAAAGCAGTAATCCACTTTTGCTCTACCTTT
>NZ_JAFEVH010000015.1:11501-28492 GCF_048054155.1 Wolbachia endosymbiont of Nasonia giraulti | reverse complement strand
TTGAATTGAAAATGCGGTTTGACACACTTTTTTGAACGTTCCCTATTATAAGTTTTTGATAAAGTTAGTAGTAATATTAACCCTTTTGTATGATGAAGGTTTTTTATATTTTAATGTTTCTGTGCTAGACACAACTTAACCTGACAAACGAGGATTAATCATATCTCAGCTTGATATTTTATTCTCCAACAGACTGAAAATTGAATTGAGCTAAAGACTTGATTTGACGCACGTTGTTGCACATTACCATTTAGTATACTTGAACTGAACATTTTCAGTGAATCCATCTGGCATGACTGAAACTTTTGTATTCATATTTATTTTTAAGTAATTTACTAGCTCATCAACTAATATATCAGGAGCAGAAGCACCTGCAGTAATTCCTATTTTTTCTGCGCCCTGCAACCAATTTTTGTTCATACATTTATAATTATCAATCAAATAGGCTCTTCTTCCTCTGGAAATACACAGGTCTAATAAACGGTTTGAATTTGAACTGTTTTTGCTTCCTACAATTAACACTACGTCTGTAATTTTAGCCAATTTTTTAACAGCGTTCTGCCTATTTTGTGTTGCATAGCATATATCTTTTAAGTCGGGGCCTGTAATGCTTGGAAATCTGAGCTTCAGTGTAGCAATAATTTCTTTGGTATCGTCAATACTTAACGTGGTTTGTGTTACATAAGATAAATTATCTGGATCTTTGATTTGTAAATTGTATACGTCTTGCATAGTTTGCACTAGAGATATAGGATTACTTACTCTTCCTATAATTCCTTTAACTTCTGGATGATTTTCATGTCCAATTAGAATTAATTCTTTACCACTATCCTCATACCTTTTTGCCTCTTTATGTACTTTGCTAACTAATGGACATGTTGCATCAATCACTTGAACACCCTTTTTTTTTGCCTCATCCTCTATACTTTTCGACACTCCATGTGCGCTAAAGATCAATATTCCTCTATTGTCTTTAATGTCTTCTATGCTGCTTACAAAAACCACTCCTTGTTTCTTGAAGTCCTCTACTATACACTTATTATGAACGATTTCGTGTAGTACATAAACTTGGCGTTCGTTTTTGTATTTCTCTAAAGTAATTGCTAATATGTCTACAGCTCTTTTAACCCCTGCGCAGAAACCGCGTGGTTCAGCTAAGATAATCTCCATTTTTTAAGTAAGTATGTAAACATTGCTAAAAAGTAAGCTCCGCTCACTATGTTTCATATCACGACTGCTTTACTATAATTTCAAATTTATCATTACCAAGATTCTTATTAATATACCAGGAACCGTCATCTTTAATTACAAATTCAGGACCCTTGAGGTCTCTTGTTATTGTCCTTCCATCTTGGTAATCCATGGCAATATGGATATCGAATGTAACGATGTCTAGATTTATTGTAGCTTTTTTCCCACTGTATGAATTTAGACTAAACTTGCCCAACATGACATCATTAATACTCACTTCTCCTGCATAAGTATCACACTGACCATCTACACAACACTCACTTTCAATATAAAAAAGGTCTGACATATTTACATCTATAAAAAAAAAGAACTAAACTTACATACTAAATATAGCTTACCATTAATAAGCAATTACAGATTACTTTGGCTACAACAATAATGCAACCGGAAGTATAACATAATTAATTGTATAAGAAACTACACTTTAGAGAAATGGTTGTTTGGTTTTTTTATTAATTTTTTTCACCATACTGTCAATCATGTGTTTTATTCCTTGATATACAGAGTGTGTACTTTCATCACTACGCATATAAGCAGAGCAGGAAAATATATTATGCTTTTCGTCTTCTATTGATAGCTTTGTATCGCATGTTATATGTTCGCCGCCGAGCTTCTCTATCAACTGGTCTTTGTCGTCTCCTATAGTTACCTTAATCTTACTTTCTTCTTTACCTATCTTGCTACTTAAAATTAAAACAATAATGGCTGGAGATATACATATAGTTCCTATTGGCTTTTTTGCAACAAAGAACTCTGAGACTAATCTTTCAAACTCAGGCATTACTGTTTTATTTTCAGCTAAGTCAGATAAATTTTTCGCAACTCCATATCCACCAGGTACGACTAGCATGTCAAAATTTTCAGCTTTAGCTTCTCTTAAATCATTTATCTCACCTCTTGCAATTCTTGCTGCTTCTACAAGTACATTCCTTTTTTCTTTTACTTCTTCTTTTGTTTTGTGGTTCATAACTTGTGTGATATCAACATCAGGAGCAAAACATGTGACTTCAACTTCCTGCTGATCAAGCACAAGCAGAGTTAAGACCGCTTCTCTCACCTCTGTGCCGTCGAGGTGGCCGCATCCTGATAAAACCACAGCAGCTCTTAATTTTTTCTCACCCATAAAATACCTTGATTTCATATAATCTAGGTATTGTAATACAAATTCCATATTTGGAAAGGAGTAATTATTTTATGTCAATTATAATATAATTAATAATTAGTATATATAATTAGGTATATTTGTAGTTAATGGAGTTTGATGTGGCCCTTGAAGAAGATGATGATGAATTTTTTGACGCTCAAATTGACCATCAGGAACTAAGAAAAGCTATTTCAAATATAATAGGAGGCATTGTAAAATCTTCATCAGAGGAAAAAAAAGCGTTATTGAGTAAGATAAGTAATACAGTTGATGAAATAGATATATACGAGCTTAAATTAGTAATTAATAGCCAGGGTCTAGAAAAAGCCATAAATAAGGAATTATTTACAAAACTCATTGAAGAAGCGCTTGAAGATTTAACCCCTGAAAGTGTTAACTCAAAAATAATAGAAGAGGCATTAAAATCTGTTAATCAGCAAGCAATAAGTAATGTTATAAATAATAATAAAGGTCCGCTGGATAATCTAGTCAATTATTTTAAATCAGCATCTGCAAATGAAAAAATTGGAATGGCTTCTACCGGAATAGTATTGGGAGTAGCATTTTCTCCGCTTATTGTGCTTGCTACATTAATAGCGCTTGTAGCTATTGGAGCGCGTTATGTAGGAATAGGTATAGGAAAGGCAGGGGAAAAAATAAAAGAAGGTGCGATTGATGCAGGAAAAGCAGTGAGAGGTTCATATAAGGATTTAATAGATAAATTGCCTACAATTCAAGCAAGAGAGAATAATTTTGATAAGTTCAAAAATGACTTGTCTGAGCGTATTATAGCAATTAGTACGGCACAAAAGCGAGAAGAAGCTGGAGAAGATGAAACTAAAAACAATCTTTCTAATATGCTAGAAGTGGTAAAAATGCTTCAAAATGAAGTGCAGCAATCGGCTATAAAGAAGTTGGTAGAAGAAGGAGTTATTAAGAATTTTTCAAAAGATGATATGACCAGACTTCTGAAAAAAGGTCTTAGTACTCATCTAGATGATCAAGAAGCACTTGATGATCTTATATATAAATTTCAACCTGAAATTATGGCAATTGGTAACGGTAAAATAGAAGATGTAGAACAAAAAGTTAATGAGAAAGCTCAGAAAATAGAACCAAGCCCTAAATTAGATAGTTCAAGTGCTGAACGAGTTAGTGAAGAAGGGAAAGGAATGGATTGATACATTTGAAGAGCATTTTGATGCAAAAATGTATCTGTCTATCTTATTTTGTCACCCTGCTAATCGGACACAAAAAATTACTTCCGCATATTTTCAATCTCATTATAATTACAAATAGAGATATTTTAGGAGCTCAAAATCTATCTTTAGTCTGCAGACTTTTTAATCAAACTTATTAAAAATGTATTCTTCAGTGTATATCTGTCGTATGTGCACTGCATTTTTTTCTAATCTTTTTTACAGGGGGATTTTATGTCCAGAATTCCAGATATTTGACCTTTACTTTAGCTAATAAAAACCAACTGTTACCTACGGTTTTTATAGCTACGTTTCTCAAACAAGTTTCAAATGAATAGATTTCTTGCATAACTGGAATTCAAAAGTTGATGTCATTCTAGCGCGTGACGCTAGAATCCAGTCCTTTTGTGCAAAAAACGTTGTAAAGTAACTTAGTTGGATCCCAGTGTCAGCTACTCTGATGACAAGAAAGGGAGTACAGGTTTCAATATTTGCATGCATCTGAACAGATAAGCAATTACTATCAGAAAGAGGGAGACTATGCTACTCCTTTCTATCCGCCTTCTTGAGCAATTCACTTTCAAATCTAACACATATCTCAGTGATTATAATATCCAATTTTTGATCGTGTTTTTCCACAGGTAAATTTTTACAATATTGCTTCTCATAGGCTACACCTATAAATATTTTTCCAAGTGGCCGTAATTTTTTTATCATTTCATCATACCAACCACCGCCAAAACCTAACCTATTAAAATGATCATCAAAAGCAATAACAGGAGTAATGATTGTGTCGGGAATTATATCTTCATCTGCTTTATTCCATTCCTCAAATTTTAATAACTTACTTTTATTAGGAATTGCTACTTTATAGCCTAAATCAAGCAAATGATGCATCAAAGGCACAACATTAATTTCCCCGTCTGTTGGAATGTAAGCTGCTATTGTTTTACCTTTAACGCAACTTAAGTTTTGACTAAAAAGATTAATAAGAGAATTTGCTGCATAATTAGAATAACTTTCATCAATATCTTTTCTTATGGTTCTATATTGCTTCCTTAGTTCCTCTTTGTGCTGTTTAGTGTCTTTGAACATGTTCTATCCATTTTGCAGTGAGCTTTTCTTGTAAACTATTTTGCTTCAAGCGCTCACTTAAAAAATCAAAGTCAACAAGCTCCATATCCTGGTCTTGATTACTGCAACTATAAACAAAACTTATTTCTCCTGTTTCCTTATTTATGTGTTGCTGAATACATTGAGCGCAGATTTCTTTCATCATGCACTGCATAGGAGAGTTAACAGATGATATTGCTACGTGATTTGGTTTTAGGTATGGTTTTAAAATTGTTTTTCTAGCTTCATTTATAGCTTTCATCATTTTATCAGAACCAATAGTGATGATTTTATCTATAGTGTTTAAACTAATAGTAATTTTACCTAACTTTCCTTGCTGATATGAGATTATTGCATCAACTATATTACCATGAAAGGATTTATCCTGTTCTCTGCTTGTTTCTATCAATCCTTCTTCACATGCCCAAACTGTCACGTTTGATGCACGTTCTATCAGTGCTCGTTTAAATACATTACTTAATTTCTTATAGCCAGCGAAATATAAAACCTTATGATTGTTTTCAAGACAAGCTTTGCCTATCGAAAATAACACTGCATTTCCAACTCCACCGCCAATGAGCATTATATTCTTCATAAACTTTTTATGGAGTAGAAAACCTCTCTAACTTCAATTAAACTGATAACTAACAGCTGCATTTTTACGCATATTATCCAATAACAGGTTGCTTTGTATCATAATCTTTTGTTGATACATTTCCTGTTTGATTGCTTCTATATCCATTGCATTATTTTTGATATCACATAACATCATCAACTTTGCAGTGCTATTTTCTCTTAATTCTACTATTTCATTCATATTTGTTTTACTAAATAAAATCTGTAAATCAGGATTTAAATTTCGCATTTTTATTTCAAACTCTTTTACGCTTGGCAACTTGAAATCATCTGCTAACTTGTCAAAATTTAAACAACTGACCTTTTGCTCCTTAAAATTAGAGAGTAAACTTTCTGAACCTTCAACTACAACCTGTTTCAGTTTTAAAGTACTTTTCAGCAGTGTATGATCGAGCTGTACCTTATCTATGACTTTTATAACAGAGTAACCTTCGCTTAAACTAACCGGACCTGCTACATCACTGATTTCTAATCTTTCCAAAACGTCCTTGAGAGTACCTTTTAGCTGACTTAAATTAACTGTTGCTTTGCGCATCTTTATTGAAGATTCTGGATTATTACTGGTACGTAATTTTTTTACTAAGTCTTCAGCTATCTTCTGATCGGGAATTATGAACTCCTGAAACGTAATAAGGTA
Source organism: Wolbachia endosymbiont of Nasonia giraulti (assembly GCF_048054155.1). NCBI lineage: Bacteria > Pseudomonadati > Pseudomonadota > Alphaproteobacteria > Rickettsiales > Anaplasmataceae > Wolbachia > Wolbachia endosymbiont of Nasonia giraulti. Next base: position 22,512 of record NZ_JAFEVH010000015.1, on the reverse strand, counting down.
ATCAGACTTCTCTTTTTGCTTTCTTGCATCATCCACTTCTTGATCGCTGATATTAATAAGCGGTACAACTCCTACTTCAATAATCTTGTTCCACAGTAGCTGACACTTTACTTGTTTTTTTAGGGTATTGAGATCTATATTATGCTTTTTTGCGTATTGATCAACTTCATCAGCCTTAAGTTTTAAACTTTGAGTTAAGAATAACGTGACAGCATTATTTAACTCCTCGTTACTCAATTCTATATTCATCTTCTGTGCTTCGCTGACAATGATAATTTCGTCTATTAACTGTCTTAGAATTTGAGATTTTACCTCTTTTTGATTAATCTTCTGAGTGCCAAGCAATGAATTTATGAAGTTTATACGTCTTTCGATATCTAAATTTGAAATTGGCTCACCATTTACATCTGCAACAATTTCAATCTCAGTTGCAAGTAACCTAAGCGGCAGCATTATTAATATCAAAATTAGTATTTTATGCATATAAAATTATTTAGCTAATAACTAATTCTATAATAAATACTGAATAAACGCTAGCTAACTTTTTAATAATTAAAAAAGAGGGTGAAATTACTGTAATGAATACCTAAACAATAATATACGGAAGGAGAGGGATTCGAACCCTCGATACGACTTTTCAATCGTATAACGGTTTAGCAAACCGCCGCCTTCAGCCGCTCGGCCACCCTTCCAAATTATTACTATAATATCAAGACCTTTACTGCCTGTCTAATGCTTTTAATTGCAATATTTGTATCTGTTCAGATGCATGCAAATATTGAAACCTGTACTCCCTTTCTTGTCATCAGAGTAGCTGACACTGGGATCCAACTAAGTTACTTTACAACGTTTTTTGTGCGAAAGGACTGGATCCCAGTGTCAAGCACTGGGATGACACCATTTGTTGTAAACTCACTTTTACTCTATGGTTATACTACCTTGCCGCTATCCTGAACGGATACCAATATTTACCCATTAAAAACAACAACATTTTTCCGAATAACTGTAATTTAAGGCTAAATCAACGCAAACTAATTTCTACTTTTTTCAATGATTTTTTTTGCTTCTTCTACATCAGCCCATTCTCCAACTGTCACCGTTTTTCCCTTTTCTAAATCTTTATAATGAGAAAAGAAATGAGCTATTTTATCTAGTAAGTTTTTAGATAAATCAGAATAGTTTTTTATATTGTCATAATAGCTATCAACACTGGAGATAGGTACAGCTAATATTTTTTCATCCTCTCCTTTCTCGTCTTTGGTAAGTAATGCACCTACTGGACGCACCGATATCAAAACTCCAGGCGCTAAAGGAAATTGAGTTAGCACCAAAACATCCGCAGGGTCACCATCACCTGCGCAGGTATTTGGTATAAACCCATAATTGCAAGGATAAGTCATTGAGGTAGACAAAAATCTGTCAACTTGTAACAACCCAAGCTCTTTATTAAATTCATACTTTACAGGCTCAGCATTTGCACTTATTTCAATTACTACACTTATTGCATCTGGTTTTGTTGTTATTTTACTTAAATCCATGGATTACCTCTTAACTTAAGAATAAGCATTATACAATATGTGCTTTTAAGTTGCCACATTTATGTAGTTCTGAGCTTATTTGCATGGAGCGGTTCTAATTTTTTCTTCCGCACATCATCGACTGCTGAATGTGGTGGTTCCTGTGGTGGTTTCAATAATTGAGATAAGGCATATACTATTACGATAGTAAGCATTGCAGCAATTACTAGATTAGCAAAATTATCCTGTGGTAGGACACCTTTTATTGGATTAAATAATTTTTGCTCCATAAGGAAATAATCAGCAACATATAACCCAACAGACAATACAAACATACCTAAAATAAGTTTACAGAATGTATTTTTGTGATTTTGCTTGCTGAGGATGAAATTTGGCCTACATTCATTCTCTTCTTGTTGCACTGAGTAGTATATATTCTCAGGGCTTGTTACTAACTGTTCAAATTCATCGCTGTTTTGGTTTTTTAACAGTTGCTCTAGAGTACGTTTGATATTTTTAGGATATAGGAAATCTTGACTGTGTTGCTCTCTTTGAGCTGTAAATGTCTCCTCCAATGCACTTATATCTCTATAATTAAGTGTATACTTGGTGAATCCATTTCTATGCGGTAACTCAATTTCTTGTAATACTTGTAGTAACTTCTGAATGTAATCGTAATACAGTGGTGTATTGATTGCTTTAGCTTTCTCATTAATATATTGATTAAGTGATAAAATATCTCGATTTTCAGTACATGTAGAAAATATACCATAACTAGAAAATAGTAATGCTATGTCTTTATCCACTTTTATATTATGTATGGAATAATAATGATTTATTACCTCTTTACATAAGCTAAACTCTTTATCAAATTCATTTGCATAGCTTATTTTGAGTAACTTTTTAACATTATTGAGTACTTGTTTCTCAAAGTCATCATTATTGTTAAATAGAGCTTCACCTTTCGGATTTGCTAGAATATTAAAAAGCTTTAGTTTTTTTTGATCTTCTGTCAATCCTACTTGATCTACAATTTCCCTTAGCAGTTTCTTCGAAGTGTCACAAAGAGTAGGTATTTTTTTACTTTCAACTGCAGCATATATTTTATCAATTACTTCTTGAGTATTGAACTGAGCATTTTTTGCAAGAACTCTATAAGCTTGAACATAAATTAAAAACAATCCTTGTAGACTAAATTTTAAGTTAAAATATTTATCTAATGGCTCTTGTTCTTTTTTATTAATGAATTCGGATAGACCTATATGATTTCTGCAATCCATGCAATGATGTAAGTCAGCATGTTGAAAACTGCCCAAACGAATAAATGCGGCCTCTAGTAAATTGCCCTTACCAACAATTTTTATTAACTCTTCAACTTCTTTAACCATCCCTCTAGTCCACAATATAATAATTACTTTTATAGTATAAAGAATATAGGATAAAACAGCAATAAATTTTATTGTATGTTTACATTCTGCATTAAAAAATTAAACCACCAAGTTAGGAGCATATCCAACCTCCACCTATAACTTGTTCGCCCTTATATGCTACACAGGCTTGACCTGGACTGATGCCAAAGTAATCGTCGTTTAAAATTACACAGGCTTTGTTCTTTTCGTCAGTTGAATATATTGTCGCTAAGCTTCCTGCATGTGATGACCTAAGCTTCACAGTTACTTCCATGCCTTCTTTTGGTTGTTCTAACCAATTTAACTCTTTGACCAATATCTTTTTTTGCATTAGAGCATTGATCGGGCCTACTACAACTTCATTATTTTCTGTATTAATTTTTATCACGTAAAGAGGCTCATTGTGTGCGATGCAGAGGCCTCTTCTCTGTCCCACTGTAAAATTTACTATGCCGCTGTGCTCACCTAGCACTTTTCCATGAATATCTACTATTTTACCTTTCTGTACAGATTGTGGAGCTAATTTAGCTATTGTTTTACTATAGCTTTCGGAAACAAAGCATATATCTTGACTATCCGGCTTTTCAGAAATTTGTAAGCCAAAATACTTTGCTAATTTTCTTATATCACTTTTATAGAATCCACCTAATGGAAATCGCAAAAGCTTTAACTGCTCCTCAGTAGTTGCAAACAAAAAATAACTTTGATCTTTACTTTTATCGATGCTTCTACACAATTTTACCTCACCATTTTCTTCTAATCTTCTTACGTAATGTCCTGTTACGAGCACATCCGCACCAAGATTTTTTGTAACTTGCAATAGATCGCGAAATTTTACTGTTTGGTTACACCTTACGCACGGTATGGGAGTTTCTCCACGCATATAGGTATTTGCAAAATCCTCTATTACTTCCTTTTTGAATATTTCCTCGTAGTTTAAAATATAGTGGGGAAAGCCAACACTTTCAGCCACGTATTTGGCATCATAAATATCCTGTCCAGCGCAGCATGCACCCTTTCTCGCATTAGCATTACCATCACTGCCATAGAGCTGAAGAGTCACACCTATCACTTCGTACCCAAGGTTATACAGCAGTGCTGCAGCAACGGAGCTATCAACTCCCCCGGACATTGCAACAATAGCCTTAGTTTGATGCGGAGCTTTATCTTTTAATAAGGGTTCAATTTCAAATTCTTTTAGCATATAATTTATAAACACAAACCTGTGTCAAGCACTGGAATCCAGTTTCTATTACACAATTTCATCGAAACAGCATACTTATTTGTAGTCAAGTTCCAGTGTCAAGCGCTGGGATGACACCTCTTCCTTCTGGAAGTTGCCTTTAAATTACTTGGTGCGTGACACTGGGATCTCATTTATATTACATAATTCCATCAAAACAATTCGATAAACTGCCTTCAAAAACAATTTAATCTTGCTTGAATAAAACATGGCCAAAATAGTCCATGTTTTCAAGTACTTTTCCGCTACCCAGGGCAACACAACAAAGTGGATCATCTGCAACACGAACTGGTAATTTTGTTGTTTCACTAATAACTTTACTCAAGTTGCGCAATAACCCACCTCCACCAGATAAAATTATTCCTCTATCAACTATATCAGAAGAAAGTTCGGGTGGAGTACTCTCCAGTGCAGTTCTAATAGCAGAAATTATCTGATGTACAGGCTCTATTAGGCTCTCTGCAACTTGATATTCTGATAAAAGCATTTCTTTTGGCATACCACTCACTAAATCCCTGCCTTTAATTATCATTCCCTCTTTGTTGTTTTCAACTGGCAGACTGGCTGAACCGACGTTTTTCTTAATTTTTTCAGCAGTTGTTTCGCCAATCAATAACTTATGATTTTCACGAATGTATGACTTTATTGCCTCATCCATAATATCACCACCTACTCTGGCAGAACGTGAATAAACAATTCCACCTAAAGAAATAATTGCAACTTCAGTTGTACCACCTCCTATGTCAACAATCATAGAACCTTCAGGTTCGGTAACTGGAAGTCCAGCCCCAATTGCTGCAGCCATTGGTTCTTCAATTAAGAATACTTCATTTGCACCAGCACTTTCTGCTGCATCTTGTATAGCACGCCTTTCAACTGGGGTAGATCCAGATGGAACACATATGATAATACTAGGCTTATTAACAGTGAATCTTGTGTTTGCGCTGCGTATGAAATATTTTAACATTTCTTCCGCGCTTTTAAAATCAGCAATAACTCCGTCTTTCAAGGGTCTTATCGCTTCTATTTCTCCAGGTGTTTTTCCGAGCATCATCTTAGCTTTTTTGCCAAAAGCATAAGGAACGTAACTTCCTTTTTCTTTTACTCTTGCTACAACTGAGGGTTCATCAAGCACTATCCCCTGACTTTTCTGATAAACTAAAGTATTTGCAGTACCAAGATCTATAGCAATATCGCTAGCAAATAAACCTTTGAAAGTAAAAAAATTTCTGATTACATTCTGAACAAAACTCATACACAACTCAAGAAAACCATTTATTGAGACAAATTATACTTTTCAGATAAGTAACTAGTGTAGCACTCAATATCTAAATCCCTACCTGTTACCTTTTTTAGCTGTTCCAAAAAGCCATAATTTGCACTATATACATTTTTAGAGAACCAATCGATAAGTAAACTGAAATCTCCTTTTACTATAGAATCTAAAAATTCGTAATGATTTTTCTTAATGAAAGAAAAAAACTGCACAGCAGCGATTAACGCTATGACTTTAATAGGAAAGTAGCCTATAACACCACTTATCCAATACTCATCTTGAAAATAAGTGTCTAGCTCATTTTTGGCTTTTACTGAAATCTTGTAATGCTTCATACCTTCCAACCATTTATCGTGTAGATCTTTAACTTCTAACGTACCATTTATTAGATCTTGTTCTAATTTAGTTCTTAGCATAATGTGAGCCAATAAACTAAATTCATCCGCATTCTTCAAAAAAGATGAAAGATTTACTTTATTGAAAATCAAATACAAATTTTCAACACTACTATTAATTTTGCCTTTTGTAGAAAGTTTCTCCTTTATGTGTGGTTGAATGAACTCAATAAATTCTCTGGATGTTCCAATGATCCTTTCCATGAATAACCCTTGAGTTTCATACATAATATGTTTTGTAATTGAGCTCTTTATAGAATTTTGCGCTAAACATTTTTGATGAATTGCATAACCAGTATGCCGTAAAAGTAAAAATAAACCATAACAAAGGTCAGATTCATCATAATCGATAGGATCGTAATAAGAAATGGAAATCTCATTTGGTGTAACACTCATTTGCCGTAAGAATAAGGAACCAAGTTCAATCTGTCTCTGAACCGTAACTTTTTGTATATTAGTAACCTTATCCTTCTTCTGCTTTTGAGTTACTTTCTCTACATTTTCACTAAAAAATTTACCTAGCTTAGGAAATATTTCCTTTATGTTCTTTTCTGTGATATTAGAGTCATAGTCAGCAAGCAATGACTCATAGTTTGAGCGCTTTAATTGCTGCGATTTTATAGAAGCTGCTTCACGAGTAAGCTTAATTAGGTTAGTAAAGCATTCTTTCAGCTTTTCTAAGTTACTAATTTCAGAATTAGTTAGCCTCCATAAGTTTTGGCATTCAATCTTAGCTTTGGACAAAGATTTTACTAAATCAACAGGAATAGCACTGCTGCTTTTGTGTATCCCCTCTATTAACTTTAGCTGCTGAATATTCGCACTCTTTTTATTCCTAAGAGCATTCGCTAATGATTCCTTTATTGCATCATGAGAGATAATTTCATGTCTGATTTCCTCTAGAAGACACATTTGCTCGATCTTATCCTCTATATCCAGTTGGCTTTTGCCTAGTAGTTTTAGTATGTTTTCGATATTCCTTACCTTATGTAATACTTCCTCTAAAAACTTATAAGATCTCATTTTTATTCATTGCTTTGAAACATCCGCTTAATATCGTAATAGATTAATAATAAAGTTAAAAGTATATTTGCTTAAAGTACAATAAAAAATTGTATTTTTATTCTTTTATTGTACTTCATTGCTAAGAATTGAGCATCTTATCAGAAAATTAATTATAAGATTGTAAAGAAAACATTTAGTATTTTATTTCCCTTGACTCTATTCTAGTATAGAGGGACTATTAGTACTAAAATTAAAATTGCGCACTGTATTTTAAATTTATGGAGGTTTAGTGATGTGGAGTAGACTGATTATAATGTGTTGTTTTTGTTTACTGCTTACTGGTGTAAGTTCTTGCCCTAAAAAAGGAGTAAATACGACAAATAAAATGAATGCTGTTGTTAAGCAGATAGGTGATAAAAGAGTTTTCTTTGGTTATGATGAATCTAGTATCAGTGAAGTGAGTGCAGATGCATTACTTGACGTGATGGAAGTGTTACAAAATAATCCTGACGCAAAGGTTACTTTAACTGGTCATACTGACAATCGTGGTTCTCACGAGTATAATCTTGCACTAGGAGCTAGAAGAGCAGATGCAGCTAAAAAATTTATGGTCAGCTGTACACCTTATCTAGAAAATAGAATAAAAACTGCTTCTAAAGGTGAAACTGAGCCTTTGGTTAATGTAAAAGATGATTCTAGAAATTCCAAGTATGAGAGAGAGCATGCTAAAAATCGTAGAGTAGAATTTTCATTCTCTGGGATCAAAAGTTAATCTCCTTCGCATCCCAGTGCTCAGCACTGGGATGATACAGTGTACAAATCCTTTGCACAGATTGTTAGTTTGCTTGTATTGAAGTTCCTTAGCGATATAATGTAGAGAGACATAAACTACCTAACCGTCAAGAAACATAATGCGATTGGAGCTGTCATTTCAAAATATAGTTAATAAGTTTGCTTTTCATGATAATCAAGTTGCGATTGCAGTATCAGGTGGTGTAGACAGTGTAGTTTTATTGCACTTAATGATTAATTGGGCAAAAAAAAATAAACCTTCACTTCCTACAGCATTAACAGTAAATCACGGGTTACGTTTAGAATCTCAAAAAGAAGCTGATTTTGCTGTAAGCTATGCAAAAGAACTTGGGGCAAAGGAATCGTTTATATTAAATTGGGAGAAGAAAAATATTAAAGGCAATATTCAGTTGCAGGCACGAAAAGCACGGTATAACTTATTAACAAAATGGTGTAAAAATAATAATGTTAAATATTTATTTGTTGCTCACCACAAAAATGATCAAGCAGAAACGTTCTTGTTGAGATTAGAGCGGGGTAGTGGAGTAGATGGATTATCATCAATGGACTACAAGTATTTCTTAGATGGTATTTATGTATTTAGGCCGTTGTTAAATTTTAGTCGTAGTGAAATAGAAAAGTATGCTAAACTTCACCAATTAAGATGGATCGAAGATAGAAGCAATTATGACTTAAAATACAGACGAACTTTATACCGTAACTTACTTAAAGCAAGTGATAATCAAGATGTCCTAACAGAGCGAATATGCCTTACAGCACTTCATATGAAAAGAGCTGCAAAAGCGTTGATGCACTACACACGCCTTGCACTTAATGACTGCGTTAATGTTCATGATCTTGGTTATATTGAAATTAAACTAAGTGAATTTTATCAATTGCCAGAGGAAATAGCCTTGAGGCTTCTTCTTTACTCTATAATGGCAATTGTCAACAAGCACTATAAGCCAAGGCACCGTAGCCTTATCGCAATATTTAACAAAATATCGCAAAAAGATAGTGATATTAACTGTACACTCTCTGGGTGCAAAATAAGAAAATATGGAGGGAGCATCTTGATAATGAGAGAATCATCAAAGATACAGGAAATTACTGTACACCTAACATTAAATGTCCCTATTGAATGGGACAATAGATTTAGCTGTACAATACTTAGCAATCAGAAGTATTCAGTAACTATTGCTCCGCTAAAAAAAACGCAAAAAATTCCTGAATTTCTGAAGGATTACAACTGCTGCCCTGAAGTTTTCTACTCTTTGCCTACAGTACAAAAAGATGGAAAGGTGCTTGCTTATCCTGATATAAATTATAACGGAAAAAATACCAATGACGATAAGGTTCAATGCATTATTAATAGCACGATAAAGCAAAATTTGGTAAGCTTGATTAGTATTTAATTAGAAATGTAAATGAAAAAATTTTTAGAAGGCTTATTGATCTGGTTAGTGATTATTGTTCTTATTTCAGTTGCTTGTATTCAATTTAGCGGAAGTATAGGTAAGAGTAAAACAACCATACCTTTTTCAGAATTTTTAACTAGATTAGAAGATAATGATATAGAAAATATTACAATAAGAAACCAAAGCATCGAAGGGAAGTTTAGGGATGGGTCAGCCTTTAACTCAAGTGGTGTTATATATAGTGACTTAATAAAAAGTTTGCATGATAGGAAAGTGAAGTTCTCCTTTTCAATTGGAGACTCTGCAATAGGTATAATTGGTGGATTACTTATTCAATGGGTTCCGACGCTTATCTTTATCGGTTTATTACTTTTCCTTTTTAAACAAACGCAAGCAGGAGGTAATAGAACTATAAGCTTTGGCAAATCAAAAGCTAGGCTTATGACTACTGGAAAAAAAGTGACATTTGATGATGTTGCTGGGATTGATGAAGCAAAAGAAGAGTTGGTTGAAATTGTTGATTTTCTTAAACAAAGGCAAAAATTTCAAGTGCTAGGTGGGAAGATACCAAAAGGATGTCTTTTAATTGGTTCCCCTGGAACTGGTAAAACTCTACTTGCTCGTGCAATTGCAGGTGAAGCTAATGTACCGTTTTTTAGTATTTCTGGATCTGATTTCGTTGAAATGTTTGTCGGTGTTGGTGCAAGCCGTGTCCGGGATATGTTTGATCAAGGCAAGAAAAATGCTCCTTGTATAATTTTCATAGACGAAATAGATGCAGTAGGTAGGCATCGCGGTATTGGTCTTGGTGGCGGTAACGACGAAAGGGAACAAACATTAAACCAGTTACTGGTTGAGATGGATGGTTTCGAGTCTAATGAAGGTGTGATAATAGTTGCTGCAACTAACCGTCCAGACGTCCTAGATCCAGCACTACTTAGACCTGGTCGTTTTGACCGACAGATTACTATTTCTTTACCTGATATAAATGGGCGTGAAAGAATATTAAATACGCATATAAAGAAAATATCGATAGCACCAGATGTAAACGTAAAAACAGTTGCTAGGGGAACGCCAGGTTTTTCAGGAGCTGATCTAGCAAATTTAGTGAATGAATCTGCGCTTATTGCTGCAAGAAGAAATAAGAAAATTGTTACCATGGATGATTTTGAGTATGCACGTGATAAAGTGATGATGGGTATGGAAAGAAGGTCCTTAGTCATTACAGAAGAAGAAAAAAAGCTTACTGCTTACCATGAAGCTGGTCATGCAGTAGTTGCAGTTAATATGCCTGCTTCTGATCCTATACACAAAGCAACAATTATTCCGCGTGGTAGAGCACTCGGTTTAGTTATGAGACTACCAGAAACAGATAGAGTGTCCCTCACAAGAGAAAAGATGCTAGCAGATATAACTGTTGCAATGGGTGGACGTGTGGCAGAAGAGCTAATTTTTGGATATGATAAAGTTACAAGCGGCGCATCCTCAGATATAAAACTAGCATCAGATTTATCACGTGCTATGGTGACAAAATGGGGAATGAGTGACAAAATAGGGCCAATATATCACAATCGTGAACAAATCACACATGATTCTGAGACGATTTCTGAAGATACGTTAAGACTTATAGATGAGGAAATAAAGAAAGTTGTATTTTCTTGCTATGAAAAAGCAAAAGACATTTTAACCAAGCGTAGGAAAGACTTAGAGCTCATTGCTGAAAATCTACTGGAGTTTGAAACTTTAACAGGAGATGAAATAAGAGACATATTAAGTGGAAAAACAATTGTTAGAAATGAAAATGAAGGTAAAGAAGAGATAAGAAGATCCTCTCTCTAATTAGATCTGACTTTGATTTAACTGCTAAAATAAAAATCTTTAACCAGAACCTAAACTACAAAGCTATAATTAAACGGGAACGTTCAAAAAAGTGTGTCAAACCGCATTTTCAATTCA
>NZ_JAFEVH010000015.1:0-11101 GCF_048054155.1 Wolbachia endosymbiont of Nasonia giraulti | reverse complement strand
TTATTACTTTTTTTTCGGTTTGATACACTTTTTTGAACGTTCCCGAATTTTTAGTTTAACTCAATTTTCAATAGATTTCTTGCATAAACAGGTGTCACCCCAGCTGGAACCCAATATCTGGATTCCAGTGTCACGCGCTGGAATGACATCAACTTTTGAATTCGAGTTATGCAAGAAATCCAACATATTAGGAACGACAATATCAGGTTGAGATGTAGTTCATATGTAAAGGTAACCTCTACTTTTCCTCAGCTTTCTTTCTAGGCTCTGTAAACAAAATTTTAAAGAAGCCATATAGTGTAGCTAGAGACATTTTTAGTCAACTGAGTAATTTTGTTCCTCTAGCCTGAGGTCAAAATAAATTTGAATGGGTTTCCCAGTACGTCAACAAGTGCATGAACTTTAGTCGCAAATCCCCGTCCTCAATTAATTTGACCTGCTAACATTTTGTACACAGAGCCTAGCTCTTTTGCTATTTGCTTGACTTGTTTCTTTACATAGCTTCTAATTTAAATTCTGCTGTCTATTCTCTTTCATTCATAACCTTTTGCAAAACGTTTTTGCTTTCTTCTCTGCTGGTCACTATTGCTTATATAAAGCAAGTACAGTACTGAATGATGTTGCAAGCACTCAGTTCGGCAATATTATCGATTTAAGACGAAGTTAAGATTTCGATTTTTTATTCAAACTCTTCTGAAAGTTTTTATACATATTGAAGACATCTTGATAATTTAGGTGAGTGTAAACTTGAGTAGTTTCAAGGCTTGAGTGGCCAAGCAGCTGTTGTATTGATCTTATGTCAATATCTTCCTGAAGCAAATGAGTAGCAAAACTATGGCGAAATGCATGTGGAGATAAAATTTCTGGTAAGTTTAAAAATCTTCTTATTTTTTGCAAACGATTAGCAACATAAGTTCTTCCCAATTTTTTTCCTCTTACCCCCACAAAAAGATGTCCCGCTTCGTCAAAGTGGGGACAAGCTTTTATATATTTTTGTATACACTTTTTTACTACTGGAAGAATAAATACCTGCCTTTGTTTATCTCCCTTACCTGTTACTATTAAACTTTCATTGCTAATATCACTAACCTTAAGATTCAGTGCTTCAGTGATTCTTAAGCCCGTACCATATAGCAGAACGACAATTGCAATTTCTCTTTTTACCACCCAAGGCTCGCCTAGATCAGGCAATTTCATTTCTTTCAATAGAGTTTCTATGTTAGATATTGAAAGTGCTTTAGGTAGAGTTCTTCTCTGAATTGGCCTTGATAAAGAAAATACCGCTTCATTATTTATTTCATAATTGTTTTTTATATATTTGAAAAAATTTCTGATTACTGACAATGCGCGAGTGTTAGATCTCGCATTTACACCTCTTGCATAACGAGAGGTAAACCAACTTCTCAGTTCAGGTATGCTTAATTTTTCTAAAGAGCCAACATTTACTTCTTCACCAATGTGAGTATTTAGGAAACTTATAAGATCTTTGAGGTCCCTCATGTATGACTCCAAAGTGTTTGGTGAGTAAGACCTGTTGTACTTTAGCCAATCATACCATTTTTCAATGATTGAACCGAGGTCCACAGTTACTTTTTAAAGAAAGCATCGATGCACGCATCCCTAAAGGCTTCATTTATATCAGGATGAGAGTGACAAATTCTGTATATATCCTCTGCTGCTGCACCATATGCCATTGCAACCGCTGCTTCATTGATTAGCGTATCAGCGTATGCTCCTATGATATGTACACCGAGTATTGTATCTGCTTTGCTACAAGTCAGAACTTTCACGAATCCCTCAGCATCGTCAGTGACTTTTGCTCTACCGTTTGCAGCAAATCGACATTTACCAACTTTATACTTTCGGCCAGCACTTTTTAGTTCTTCTTCAGTTTTACCGATTGAAGAAACTACAGGGTGGGTGTAAACGACCGACGGTATGATTTCATAATCAACGTGAGGCAATTGCCTTGCTAGTATCTCTGCAACTGCCACCCCTTCTTCCTCAGCTTTGTGAGCAAGCATTGCTCCACCAATCACATCACCAATAGCAAATATTCCTTTCACATTAGTTTCATATCTGTTGTTAACTTGAACGAAACCGCGATTATCTTTTTCCATTTTTTCATCAATACCAAGACCATCAGTACATGGTTTGCGTCCTGCTGCCACCAATACCTTATCCGCCTCTATAGTGTTTGTTTGATTATCTTTTACAGAACAAACTTTCACACTCAAAGAGTTACTACTTTGTTTTATCTCTTCAACTTTGGTGCTGAGTAAAAATTTTATTCCCTGCTTTTGTAGACTAGAAAGTAAAGACTTACTTAGTTCGCTATCCATTGCTGCAGCGATTCTGTCAAAAAACTCTACTACAGTAACTTCAGAGCCTAGCCTATTCCACACAGAAGACATTTCAAGTCCTATTGCCCCAGCTCCAATTACAACAAGTTTTTTTGGTACTTCAGTTAAAGACAATGCACCAGTTGATGAAATGATATTTTTCTCATCAATATCAATTCCTGGTAGAGAACTAACATCAGAACCAGTTGCAATTACTATATTTTTTGCCTTCAGTACCTTACCTTCAACTGAAACTTCAAGGTTGCCTTGATCAAAAGAAGTAATTTTTCCAAGTCCATTGATCTTAGTAATTTTGTAAAGGTTAAACAGATATTCTATGCCTTTTCCAAGTTCTTGAACTCTAGCGTCTTTATAGCCTAGCATTTCTTTCAAATCGAGACTTACATCCTTAACTTTTATGCCAAGTTTTGATAGATTATTTTTCGCGCTAGCATACTGATAAGAGGAATGGAGTAATGCTTTTGATGGTATACACCCAACTCGCAAACACGTGCCACCAAAAATGCTATTTTTGTCTATACAAGCAACTTTGAGTCCAAGTTTTGCAGCAGCAATAGCGCATTTGTAACCACCTGGACCACCACCTATAATAATCAAATCATAATCAGTCATAAAAAACAAACCTATTTTCTAAAGAATAAACACCATTTCCTTCAGTCGTTATATACATCTTACCATGGGTAAATACTGGAGCATGAAACACATTACCAGGTATTTTAATTACCCTTCCTGTACTTTCAGATCCAGGAAAAACAAATATTGAACCTTTATTACTTGTTACCCAAAGCGTATGGGCATACATAATTGGAACAAACAATTGCACATTCTCTATAAAATCAGATGTCCAAACTGTTTTTCCACTTTGTATGTCGATGCCAATTACCTTATTATCTTTAGTCACCATGAAAATTCTTCCGCCTTCTTTTTGTTTCTCTGCAGGAATAAGAGGGCTATAATATGACTCAATGTTTGATATACTTTTTACTTGTAGTGGCCTTGACCATAAAATATTTCCTGAGTTTACGTCAATGCTATAAATATAAGAGTTGCTCGTAGCTATTAAGATATTATCGTGTACTCTAGGCGTAGTAGTTACATCTGTAAGCTGTGTATCTAAAAGATTTGTAGCTAATTTTTGGCTCCATAGTTTTTTACCTTCTTCATTAAAAGCTATTAACTCACCATTTGAAAATGGTGCCATTATTTTATCATTAGAGACTGCTGGTGAGATGGAATATAAACCTCGAACCTCATTTATACCATTTTGATAAGCCCAAATAGGGCTGCCATCTTTTATATCAAATGCATGTAGATAGTTATCAATAGTCAATACTACCAACTTATTGTTTATTACTATTGCTTTCCCTCTTGCCGGAGCTCTTAATTCTTTTTCCCATTGAATCTCCCCTGTTTTCGCATCTATTGTGTGTAGAATGTTATCCACTACAAAGAAAACATTTTCTTTGTAGCTCGATAAACTCATATTACCAATTTTTTTCCTACTTGAGAGGTATAATTTCCAATTTATAACTCTTGGGTTATCGATATCAAAGGAATATAAGGTACCGTGCTTGTCTGGTAAAATAACGCTATTTTCTGTAAGTATTGGAGCTACATATCCTTGAGATAATTTTTTATCTACTAAACTTATTCGTTCGCTTGCCATTGTATAGTTACTATACAATAACATTATCATGACAATTATTATTTTCATTATTTAGTGAAAACAAGATTCATTAATATACATACTAGAAACGTAAATCACAACGAAAATGTTCTTAATTGTGGATCAAAAGCATTAACGTAATGTCATGCCATTATGTAAAGATTCTCTTACTGTAATAATTTTTATCAAGTATTGATTAAAACACATTTCGATAGCTCAGACTAACGCTGTCAGTAATATTACCATAATATGAAATGGAAATGGACGCAGCATTTTCACGATGAAAGATATTGTTGTAATGTCATTCATTTAAACTATGCATATCAATTTGAAAAATGTACATTGTCTTATGCTATAGTACCTAAAAGTAAATGCTCAACATACAAAATAACGCTTCACTTTGCAGGCAATGGATATTCTTGGCAGTACTTGCTCTTGCTTGTTCTGGACTGCTGTCAATAATTGTTATTTTTCTACGATTGCCTTTTATTTCTTCTCTCATTCCTTCTGCACAATATATCTTTGATAATGCACTGGTGATACACGTAAATTTGTCAATTTTGGTATGGATGTGCTCTATAATATCTCTGCTCTTCATCATAAACTTAAAAAACACCAATCATTGGTTTAACTTCTCATGGATTCTCTCAATCCTTTCCATGCTGCTAATGTTTATATCTGCATTTGTTCCAAATACTGAAGTTATCAAAAGTAACTATATACCTGTATTACAAAACAAATTATTTTTACTTGGACTCAGTCTTTTCATTACCAGCATATTGATAAATACAGCTCTAGCCTACATATCAAATAAACAAGACTCATATCTTTCAATCGGACAAATTGGCCTGGTCATTATACTTGTGTCATCATTTCTTTGTGTTGTTTTAGCACATAAAAATATGCCTCCAGGTCTATATCACTCAGACAAGAATTTATTTTATGAATATCTCTTTTGGGGAGGCGGACATTTACTGCAGTTTGCCTTTTCTCAAGCAATGTTTTTAGTTTATTTGATCATACTGAATGCTCGCTATATTAGTCTAAATAAAATTACCATTTTACCACTATTTATAAACACAGTTTTGACCGTAGGTGCGCCGTTTATATACTTTATTTATTCGGCGGATAGTGCTGAATTGATACAGTTTTTTACCTGGCATATGAGAATTGCTGGAGCAGTTCTGCCGTGCTTTTTAACAATATTAGTGTATTGCAACACAAAAACTCTGCTCAATGATAAGGGCAATTATCTTCTCCACTCGTTTGTATTGTTCATTTATGGAGGTGTGCTTGGAGTGCTAACTATTGAAGGAAATGTCACTATCCCTGCGCATTATCACGGTTCTGTGGTTGGTATTACTATAGCTTTTATGAATTTTGTCTACTGGCTGTTACCAAAATTGGGCTGTAAAGAAATAAAAAGCTCCATAGTAAGATTACAGATTTATGCATATAGCTTGGGACATTTTTTCCACATTACTGGACTTGTTTGGCTTGGTGGATATGGTGCCTTAAGAAAAGTTGCAGATCTGCCAAGTATTTCATCAATGTTGGCACGTGCTTGTTTTATTACGGGTGGAGCTATATCAGTTATTGGTGGAATGTTATTCATAATAATTGTGATGTTACATCTTCTTAAAGGCAAGGCTCGTACCAACTAACCCACAGAAACAAAACTAAAAATTTTAGTGTAAAATTACTATATTTACTTTGTACTATGGCTCAAACAACCTGCTTCAAATTTGGAAAGGCAGTGAAATGAAAAAAACTATATCAAGCTAGACTGAATTCTTATTTGCTACTCCTTGTGGTTCTTGTGTTCCATTTATTTGAGAGCTAGGTTTCATTATTAAACCACCAGCTAAGAATGCAGATACTGTTGCTATAACAACGATTAACCATATGTCCAATTTAGTTGTATGTTCAAGTGTAATATACACTACTAACCCAACAGCAAGACCAGTGCTAGCAGTAGCGATGTATGTTGCTTTTTCTTTCAGTTGTTTATTTGCTTCATTTTTGGTTTCTAATATTTTCTTTTCTTGCTGTAACTGCTGGATTTGAGTATTTATTTTTTGTTTCAGTTCATTCGATACTTCACTTTTTAGTTCATTTTTTATTTTAGATATTGCCTTTTCTGGGCTTTTTTTAACTTCTAGTTCCAACACGTCCTCAAGCAATTCTGCTAGTTTTATTTTTTCGTTGGAGGGCAGATAGTATGGATCATATAGAGCATTAACAAGATCTTGTAAATCAGAAAATTTAAAATCAGGCATAATAAACCTCAATACTAAAAATTTATCGTGTAATACATAAAAAACTAAAATCAAGAAATTTTGTATTATAAACTAAAATGTCAGACATTAAAATTGCTGTATTTGCTCAATTGTGCTAACTTAAAGCTTAAAACTGAAAAATATTTATGTTGGAAGAAAAATACAGCTTTAGAGAAGTTGAAGACAAATACAATGTATTATGGGAAGGAAGTAAAGTTTATAAATGGAGTAGTGAAAAGGGTAACACTTTCACTATAGATACTCCCCCACCAACGATATCAGGAAAGTTGCATATTGGCCATATATTCAGCTATTGCCACACAGACTTTATTGCAAGGTTTCAGCGTATGCTGGGAAAAGATGTATTTTATCCAATTGGGTTTGATGATAATGGCCTTCCGACTGAAAGGTTAGTTGAGCAAACCTATAAAACCCGCGCAAAAGAAGTTGGCAGAGAAAAATTTATAGAGATGTGCCATGAGGTTATTGAAAAATCAAAGCAAGAATTCAAGGAATTGTTTAAATCAGTTGGCATTAGCTATGACTGGGATTTGGAATACCACACGATCAGCAAGGGAGCTGTGGCACTTTCTCAAATGTCATTCATTGATCTATATAATAAAGAGTATGCATACAGAAAAATGCAACCTATTCTTTGGGACCCAGTCGATAAAACTGCAATTGCACAAGCAGAAATAGAGGATAAAGTCTTTGAGTCATTTTTGAACACGATAGTTTTTTCCACTGAAGAAAATGAGCAGATTAAGATTGCAACTACACGGCCTGAGTTGATCCCAGCATGTGTTGCAGTTTTTTGCCATCCAGAAGATGCACGCTACACTCAGCTGATTGGAAAAATAGCCGTGGTGGCAATAACAGGAGCAAAAGTTCCAATAATAGCTGATGATAAAGTTAAAATAGATAAAGGTACTGGGCTTGTTATGTGCTGTACGTTTGGTGATGAGCTCGACATATATTGGCAGCAAAAGCATGGTCTGCCGATGAAAATTATTATCGATCAGGATGGTAGGATAAGTCTAGATTCAGTGTATGGTAATAATAGATCCCAGTGTCAAGGCACTGGGATGACAAAGGGGAGTGACATTCCAGTGCTTGACACTGGAATCCAGCCATTAGAGGAGACACACCCCCCAGCGCGTGACGCTGGAATCTACGATGAAATAAATGGCCTAAAGGTTAAAGAAGCAAGAAAGAGAATTATTGAAATCCTAACTGAAAAGGGCCTTTTGATAGAAAGTACTAACATTTCTCATTCCGTAAAGTGTGCAGAAAGATCTGGTGCATCACTTGAAATATTACCAACTTATCAATGGTTTATCAAGACTTTAGAGCAAAAAGCTCAAGTGTTAGATAAAGTAAAAAAGTGTAGTTGGCATCCAAAGTCTATGCGTAAACGCATGGAGGTATGGATAGAAGGGCTAAATTGGGATTGGTGCATTTCAAGACAGCGTTATTTTGGTGTGCCATTTCCGGTGTGGTATTCAAAACGTAAAGGGGAAGAGGGTAAAATCATTCTAGCTGAAGTAAAGGATTTGCCTATCGATCCACTCAAAGATTTGCCGAAAGGGTATAGTAAGGAAGAGGTTAACCCAGACCAAGATGTAATGGATACGTGGGCCACAAGTGCGATCACTACTCAACTAAGTGCACTGGCAGTAAACAGTGAGCTCGGTTTACCAAGCCATCGGTATGATAAGATATTTCCTGCAGATCTGCGCAGCCAAAGCCATGAGATAATAAGAACTTGGGCTTTTTATACGATTTTGAAGGCACATTATCATGCAGATTCACTGCCGTGGAAAAATGTCATGATTAGTGGTTGGTGTTTGGCTGATGATAAAAAAAAGATGAGTAAATCAAAAGGTAATATCATCACTCCTCATGTAATGCTTGAAACCTATGGAGCTGACGTAGTACGCTATTGGGCAGCAAACTCAAGACTTGGAGTTGACACAGTCTACTCTGAAAATATCTTCAAAATTGGCAAACGACTTGTTACGAAACTTTGGAATGCTAGCAAATTTGTTTCCATGTTTATGGAAAAACATCAAGCATTGAGCATAAATTCCATCAGTGAGACGATGGATAAGTGGATATTGTCCAAATTATATAAAGTGATAGAAAAAACGACGAACAACCTATTACAGTTTGAATACTGCGAAGCTTTGAGCTCAATAGAAGAATTTTTTTGGAAAGATTTTTGTGATAATTACTTAGAGTTAGTTAAAAAACGTGCATATGGAGATGCATTGGACAGCGAGGCAAACATAAGTGCGAAACAGAGTTTGGCATATGTACTCAATATTATTTTGCGGTTATTTGCACCATTTTTGCCATACATTACAGAGGAAATATATCATCAGTTGTATAGTTATAACTCCGTTCACAATAAAAGTAATTGGCCTAACAAGGAAGAACTTATCTATGATAAGTATTCTGAGGAAATGGGAGATAATTTCGTGCAGATATTAAACCTTGTGAGAAAAATAAAAGCAGATAATAACGTATCAGTTAAGCATCTTATACAAAAGTTGATGATAAAAGCGAGTGTAAAAGAGGATGAGTTAAATTATTCTGCTCAGCATGATTTGCAGTCAGTTTGCAATGCTGAAGTGATAGAATGGGTTGAGAGTACAGAAGCAGAGCTTATAACTGAGAATGGAAAATTTACTGTAAGTTTATTGATTGATGTAACTTAGCATTCGTATTACTATACTAATTATTTAGTTGTGAGGTAATAATGATTGGTAATTCATATGATAATGAAATTGAAGAACAAAAAGATGATTATCATGACTTCATTCAAAGGTTTTTGTTTTTGCTCGGTAAGATAAAAGAAAAGAATAAATCAATTCACACTGCTGTAGCTAGTTTTCACATATTATCTTTTTTAATAAAATACAATGCCAATTTTAATGAAGATGAAGTGTATAAAGCCGTTATCCAAGATTTCAATAATGTAAAGGAGGCGAGACTAGAGCTTCAAGATAAGGCTAAAAAAGTATTGAATGGGTATATTGAAAGTGGTGTTGAAACAGTGTCAATATATGGTAGTTGTGCAGAAGTTAAATTGGGAGCTAATAAAAACAAATTCAAAGTCAGTGAGTTTTTGAATAGTAATTTCTGTCAAGATAATGGAATTTCAGGGTTTTCAACTCTGCATAGCAATGGAAAAAATGGAATGCACGGTTTTGTTTCTGAAGAAGGAATAAGGCACTATGTTGTAACTGATGGTGCATACGAAATGACTCTGAATTGGTGTGATGAGGACGGAAAAAAGTGCACTATTATAATTAATATTGATGCTAATGGTATAGAACTTATCGAGCGTAATCGTGTTACTGATGATCAATTGAAAGCAAATAAAGATGTAAAAATAGGTAACTTATTCTTGTATCAAATAAAATTTAGAAATAAGGAGAAAGGCAATCATAAATCATCTGAGATTGTGATAGAAAATGGTAATAGAAATATTAACATTCAAACAACTCAAGAAATTGAGCGTGGCAGCAAAGAAGCTCAAATAGGCAGTACTAAAATGCAAGATAAAAGTGCACAAGTTGTAGATGACAGCTTAAACGAAAGAATTAATAAATTGGAAAAAGAAAATACAAGATTGACTGGAAATAATCAAACTATATTAGAACAATTACAGCAAAAAATGAGAGAGGTGGAGGAATTAAATGGAAAGGTAAGGGAAAAAGATGAAGTTTTGGCTGAAGTAACACAAAAACTCAAGCAGCTAAGTGATTCGGTAGAGAGTGAATTTGAAAGGAGAAAAGTAGAGAAGGAAAAGTTAGAGGAGAAGTTAAGGAAAGCGCAAAAAGAGATACAAAAGTTAAGTAAAGAAAAAGCTGAATTAGTGCAAGAAAAGCAAGGCTTGGAAGAATATGCTAAAGTTCTAGTTGTCAAAATACAAAAACTAGTTGATCAAATAGGGCGATCAGATCTTAAAAGTGAAATCCAGAGATTAGAAAGTCAATCACATGAATTAGAATCTAAAAAAGTAACAGAATTGATGACATGTTTAGAAAAGAAAGAGAAAAAAATAGCAGAGTTAGAAGCACAGTTGCAAAAAGAAAGTTATGAAACTTATGATTTAATACTTAAATCATCGGATTTAGAAGAAGAAAAAAGACGATTACAAGAAAAGTTAAATGAAAAAACTCAAGAAGTGATTAAACTAACTGTAGATTTAGAAGAACTAAGTAAGCAATCGGAAGAGAAAGAAACTAAATATTTCAGTAGGATTAAAGAGTTAGAAAAAAATATTAATAAAGAAAGAAAAAACAGTGGAGAGTTGGAAAATTATAGCATCAATCTGGAGAAAGAAAGTCAAATTCAACATGAAAAGTACAAAGAGTTACTATTTGAGAAGAATGCTCTAAAAGAAGAAATTTCAGATTTGAATGATCAATCTTCATTAGCTCATCAGAATCGTGTGAGCTTAGCACAAGACTTGGCAAAAAACATAATATATTTGTTCAAAGAGAATGTAAGAGAAGGAGATAACGTGATTATATCGCAGGAAAGTGTATTAGAGATTTTGAATAGATTTGAGGAATTAATCAAGAATTTTGGAGTCAGTGATCAAGAAATAAAAGGAGTAATTGAAGAAATATCTGTACAAACTAATGATAGCCTTGCTCCTTCAGATATAAGTAATGGAGATTTATCAGCACTACCAAATAAAGAGCTGGATGAAACTTCATGTTCAGAAGATTTTGGGGGAACGTTCAAAAAAGTGTGTCAAACCGCATTTTCAATTCAAC
>NZ_JAFEVH010000014.1:0-28864 GCF_048054155.1 Wolbachia endosymbiont of Nasonia giraulti | reverse complement strand
AGATGACAGGATATTTGTTTCTAATTCTTTATAATCTACCAAACCAGTAGTTCTATTTGCTTGACTCATATCAAACCTCCATTTTTTATATCAATTTATTACTTTTTTTTCGGTTTGACACACTTTTTTGAACGTTCCCCTGAAAATTTCATATATCTGGCTATGAGTAGAGTTATGTTAAGGAGAGAAATATGCTTGAATTCCCGGACAAGTTCTAATCATTAATGTTATAAACGTTCTTTTCTTTTTCTATTCTCTCTTGTTCTTCAATACAATACATAGCAAGCGGATTAGCTTTAAGTCTTTCGACTCCTATTTCTTCTCCCGTTCCATCGCAGTAACCATAAATGCCTAATTTTATTTTTTCCAACGCCTCCTTAATTTTTTCTTTTCTATCTTTTCGGCGCTTAATTAATTCTCCATTTCACTATCTCTATCAGAATAAATACTACTATCTTCTAGATCTTGTTTCTCCAGTTCAGAGAGTATTGATTGTAACTTTAAGCTAAAGTATTCCAGTTGTTTTACGTTCATATATTCTTCATTTTCTGAAGGAACGTAATCTTCTGGTAACTTTATTTTTATTAATTTTTCCATAGCATTATCAATAAAATATATTAAAACTTATATAACTTGTAAACACAAAAAATTATACTACCCTCAAAGTAAACACTATAATTTATAATAAACATTTAAAATCCTGGTATGATTAGTTCGGTAAAAAAATTAGTAATAAATAATAATAATCTTACTTATATAGTATGTATTTTTATTATAATGTTAAGTTTATCTTCATATACACTTGAAAACAACAGTAAACAAGAAGTCATATTAACATTAACATGGATATGTGCTACATTTGTTTTGCAGATCTCTACAAATAATTTATTTACATCTGATTATCATGATGGAATATTAGAGCAAATCTTTGTACAGCCACTCTCTTCTAGGCTGATAGTTGCTTATAAAATCTTCGCTCACTGGTTGTTATTTGGGTTACCGATTTCAGTGATTTCTTTCATGTTCAACTTTGCAATTCTAGGCAATAATATTGAACATTCAATAGCAGTTGGAGTGTCTTTATTATTTAATACGCTGATAATCATTAATATTTCAGCTACTGGAAATGCATTAATGATTGGTCGAAATAACTTAGCATCAGGAGTGTCGCAAATTCTTGTTTTGCCAATGATAATGCCAACTTTTGTATATTTCAAATTGCTAACTCAATTTGAAAATTTATCCTTGAATATTTATACACTACTAATCACCATCTTAATTTTTGTCATTTTAATTGTTAACAGCACTATAACTACTCACATAGCATTAAAATTTGCTGTGGAGCAGGATTGAAAAAACTTACTAGTTATTTACTTGTATCTGCTTAGTTAAGGGTGTTAACTTAAGTAGAGATGGAGACATTAGACTTCTTGCATGAATTACAGCGTATGAAACCATTATTGGATTTCAGACTGGCTGGTTATGCAAGAAATCTAATATCTATCGAAGAGTCAGAAACTTTTATAACTTACCTTTAATCAACCTAACCCATGCGTGCCAATCTCTCTCACCAAGATTGCTTTCGAAAGACAGAAGATCCTTTACGGCTTTTGAGCAAATTTCTTCACTTGGAATTGACAACTCCCTATTCATTGCTAGCGTCAGGCATTGAGTTTTACAAGCTTGCTCTAAGTGATACGTATAAAACATTGCTTCTTGTATAGTCTGACCACATGTTATAGATCCATGATTGCGCATTAACATCACAAAATTTTCTTTCAAATCAGCTATTAATTTTTTTCCTTCTGTATCATCAAGTGCCAGGGAATTATAATCATGGTAAGATACCTTATTATAAAAGTGCAGCGCCCACTGACTTATTGGGATTAATCCATCCTTGAGAGAAGAAACTGCTACAATAGAAGGTGTATGTAGATGAAAAATTGCTTGAATATCTTTCCTTGCTTGATAAATGAAGCCATGGATTACATAGCCAGTTTTATTATATTGATATTCTTTGCCTTCAATTATATTCCCATCAAACGATACTTTCATCAATGAACTTTCATCTACTTCATAAAAACGTATACCAAACGGATAAACATAAAATGACTTTTTATCTTCAGAACGTACAGAGAGATGAGTATACGTATGATCATCTAATTTAAGATAAGATAAAATTTGATAGGCGTTAACTAGGTCTCTTTTCAACTCACTATTTGTTAATAACATAGCTCTTGACTAAAATTTTCTAAAGATTTATACGTGAAAAAAAGTTTATTACAAACTAAAAGGTGAACCTACATTAAAATACTAAGCACTTTTACTTGCCTTAGGTGATTAGAGTTTACATTTCTAGATTACATAGTATTTTAACTATAAAAACGACTTTTTATGTAATATTTCATATGTTTTAAAGCCTCGTTTTTATGTTATTATAAGTGTAGGTTTTAATATTAAAAATAATATGGTAAATATTGACATAAAAAAACAGCTAACAAAATTTTTCATATATATCACTGGTCTTCCAGGAAGTGGTAAACTTTCTACAGCAATAGTATTATCTAGTATGATAAATGCAGTAATTGTAAGTGGACTTGAATATAATCAAACTTCCAAAGAAGCTCGAGATAGAATATATAACACTACACATGTTATGTTTCAGGCAATAGAAGCCTATCCTATTGACTCAAAAAATTATATATTTGTTGATGAATTAATTAAAAATAATGATTACAACATAAGAATATATAACTCAGTAGTAGAACTTAGTAAAAAAATGAGCACAAAAACCCTCCCTATAGTACTTAGGTGCAATCCATTGATATTACAAGAGCGTACTATATCAAAAAAGCAAAGAAAAAATAGGAAGGTTACTAATATAAATAGTATTAAATTTAGGGAGGAAGATTTATTTGTACCACAAAATGCTATAGAGGTAGAAAATTCAAATATGAGTATAAAAGAAGTAGTAGCAGAAGAAATAGTAAGTCAGATGTACAAACTTGGCCGAATTAATAGTGTTTACGCAATAGGCAACGATTTCATATACTGAGGCTCATTTAAATATAGAGCCTCAACTCCATTTAATTTTTGTTTATTTTTTAGTCTATAACGGACTAATAGCCCTGCATGGCTAGCATCCAACTTTGGTAAACTGCAATCCATATATGTAATGCAGTGCGTTTCAGGCTGGAGTTCACTTACTACAGCAGGATTTGATAGCGGTAACAAATTGAAATCAAATAACTGCGTATAAAACTTTTGATCATCTTCGATTATAGCTTTAATATTTTTTTTGCTATTTGCACAAAGTAGCGATATTGCATATGCTTGAGCTTCCAGCGCACTAACCCCATATAACGGCTTATTTGTAGCAAGATTTATACCTTGTGCAGTTGATATACCAACTCTGATTCCAGTAAAACTTCCTGGTCCAACTATCACTGCTAAATGGTCTATTTTATCGTAGCTGTAATTATGCTTACCAAACAAAGTATTCAGTATTTGAAAAAATGATTCTGCATGACTATTGTTTGCAGAATTGCGTCCTACAAAACAATTACCATCGTAATCAATTACTGCTATTGAACTACCAGCACCTACAGTATTAATTGCTAGAATGGACATCACTTAAGCTTATCATAGAGCTTTGTAAACATCATAGTGAACGCACCGTTACCCATAACATTTGCTGAAGTTATTATTGGGTCAAACACTATATACAATGCTGTAATTAATGAAAGCATCTCTGGGGAGAATTTAAGATACTTCTCAAGAACGGGCAACATTACCATAATCCCTCCCGCTGGAACTGCAACAATAGCAAATTTAAATAACAGAAAGTAGAGAAGGAAAGTCACATAGTCTGTTGCAGACAATGCACCACCAAAAGTCATTATCATTGATAGTATTATAATAAAAAAGCAATCACCTACTAAATGAAAGCTAGCGGTTATTGGCACAACAGACGATGCTATATCATGCTGCTTTACATTTTTTTTGCTTCCTTCAAGAGTAAGCGGCATAGCTATATTACTAGACATTGTGCTCATTGCAGTAATAAATGCTGGTATCATATTACCTATACTAGCTATCCAGCTTGTGATCTTGAACGAATTTGCTGCTCCATATAAGAGAAAAACATAAAGGTAGGTTGCAGATGATATAATAATAAAAATTATTGAGTAATCCTTAAATATTATGGGTAAAACCTGATCATGTTCCATTTTTAAAGCAAGACCAAGTACAAACATTGGAATAATTGGCGTCAAAAATGTCTTCAAAATAAAGAGAGTTAAATCTAACATTTTGTTCGAGAGCTCTTTGCTTTTTTTTTGGTAATATTGTGGACACTAATATGCTTAACACAAATCCACAAGCAAGGGCATAAAAATTAGAAAGCAATGCAGGTATCCTAAATGACCATAAAGGAACAATTGTTTCTTCATATGTTATATCTTGTATTGAATAAGTGTTTTGTGTGATAAAATGCCCAACAGAATAAGCTATTAAACTTGAAGCTAGATTCGACAAGAAAATCGTTATAATAAGTAACAATATAAACTTTATAGCCGACTGCTTAAGATTGTTAACACTACTAAAGATTAATGCAAAAACAATAAAAGGCATTATAAATAGTAAGATCTCTTTTATACTAAGGCTTATTGAATACAAGAAGGTTTTCACTTCCATTGGAACTAGATGACCAAAAAATACAACCGAAGTGATAACAGCAAGTAAGGTTAGTAATTGTAACATATTCTAATATAGCGATACCCTATGGAAATACATACGATAAATTAGCTGCTAAGTAAAGTAAAACTGCCTAGAATATTTGCATTACCTTCCAGTACTTGAATGAGATTTCAAATTACAACGTTTCCACAAAGTATATAATTAACATCCACACCTTTGGTCAAGTTCCATTCACGCTTTATTACATTATATTCCATACCAGTCATATCTTGTAGTGTTACATTGTTCTCTCTTAGATGATTTGCAATTTCTGATGGCTTGAGAAATTTATTCCAATTATGTGTGCCTTTTGGCAGCCAGTTTAATATGTACTCTGCGCCGACTATTGCAAGACAGAAGGATTTAATAGTTCTATTTATCGTCGATATAAAAATTAGCCCTTCTGGCTTCAACAGCTCTATTGCTTTTTTCATGAAAAACTCTAAATTATCGACATGTTCAACCACTTCCATCAACAAAACCACGTCATACTTCTTGTCATTGCTTAGCTCTTCAATGCTAGTGTGTGTGTATTCTATATTTAACCCTACTTTCTTCGCGTGCGACTGTGCAACTTTTATGTTTTCCTCACATACATCTATTCCCGCAACGCTAATACCAACACGCGCCATTGACTCTGACAAAATGCCACCACCACAACCAACATCGAGCAATGATAGTTCTTTTAAATCGCATTTTTTTAATTCTTTTATTTTCTCAACGATGTACGATACTCTCACAGGATTCATCATGTGCAATGGCTTGAATTTGCCATTCTCATCCCACCATTCACCTGCTATTTTAGCGAATTTTGATATTTCATCTTCGTTATAAGTTTTTGTGGTTTTTTTCTTGTTAATATTGCTAAGTTTATCAAGGCGTTCTTTATGTCTACTTTCTTTTGAAAATTCTGTTTCGAGGAATTGTTTGACTATGTCTTTTGCTAATCCACTCGCAGTAAACCCTGCACCAAGACAAAGTATATTCGCGTTGCCATGCTCGCGAGCTAATTTTGCGATCTCAACACTATTACATAAAGCAGCGTAGATTCCTTCAAAACGATTTGCCACAGTACTCATGCCCAAACCTGTACCGCAAATTAATATTCCATAATTTGCTTTTTTGTTTGTTATATCTTCTACAACTTCAGCAGCATAGTCAGGGTAGTCTACACTCTTTTGTTCAGCAGTGCAGCCACGGTCTATCACTGTATAATCTAAAGTTTCCAAGTAAGCCTTTATTTCTGATTTTAGTTCATAACCTGCGTGGTCTGAAGCAACTGATATCACATCTGACATATAAGAAATTGCAACTTAAGGGTATTTATATGGGTAATTTATTTTGAGCTTTTTGTCAAGCTCTCCTGATCTTTCTGAATAAATTTCGAGTCAGATATGCATAAATTCTATATAATTTTTATCCTACAACTACTAATTCGGTAAAATGGATCATATAGATATTATAAAGTCAAAATTATTGTTGTCCGACATAGTAGGAAAAAAAGTTAGGTTAATAAAAAGAGGAGATAGTTTTGTTGGACTCTGCCCATTTCATAACGAAAAAACCCCATCTTTTTCGGTCAGCAATGTTAAGGGCTTATATTACTGTTTCGGTTGCTCAGCTCATGGTGATGCGTTTGAGTTTATTTCACAAACTGAGGGCTTAAGCTTTAAAGAAGCATTGGAAAGGCTAGCATCAGTTGCAGGTGTTGAGTTACCTAAAGACCCCAATATTACCAAAGAAAGCGACAAATTGTTTTCAACGCTAGACTTAGCTGCAAGTTGGTTCGCGCAGAAAAATCGAGGTGTTATGGCTTATTTAAGGCAGCGCAAGATCTCACTCAAAATCATAGATAAATTTAGAATAGGTTATGCACCAAGTTCTGGCTTGAAGGAATATTTGAACTCCTCTGGTATTAAAGACGAGATTTTGATCGATGTTGGGTTAATAAATAAGAATTCTTGTGATTATTTCTATGATCGGCTGATATTTCCTATACACAACATCACGGGCAAAGTTATTGGTTTTGGCGGACGTGCGCTGAACTCTGAGCAACAGCCGAAGTATTTAAACAGCCCAGAAAGTCAGCTCTTCAAAAAGAGGGAGAATTTATATGGGCTAAACCTTGCCTTAAGCGAAATACGCAAAAAACAACACATATTTGTTGTTGAAGGGTATATGGATGTAATAGCACTACATCAAGCGGGAATTAGCAATACAGTTGCCCCGCTTGGTACTGCAATTTCTGCAGAGCAGATAAAAAATCTATGGAGATTTGCTAAAGAAATCTCCATCTGTATGGATGGCGATAGTGCTGGACGTCGTGCCGCTATTCGAATTGCAGAACTTGTTCTGTCGATACTGGAGCCTGGGTATACATTGAAGTTTGTAACTTTGCCAAGCGATAAAGACCCATACGATATATGCAATGAACTAGAATATAAGACGGAAGATGTACTATCCGCTTTTAACCGCTCAACAGAACTGCACTCTGAATATTTATGGCATCACATAATTGGTAGCAATTTGCAAAATTATGAAAAATTTGCTCCGGAAAAATATTCAATTCTTGAGCACAAATTTATGGAATATGTAAATGCTATCAGTAACATCAGCATTAGAAGGTATTATAGAGATTATTTTTACAATAAGGTCAGTGAATTAAGAAGAAACTTTAAAAAGCTGATTTTTAATAGCAAAGCAACACAAGGTGAGTATCTTTACAATAAATCTCCAGAGCTAATTGAAGCAGAGCAAAATCAGGCCATAATTTTGCGTATAGCCGTAGAATTTCCTGAAATCTTGAACCGTCCTATATTTTTTGAGCAATTTTCTCATTTCGAATTTACTAATGAGATGAAAAGATTACAACAGTGCGTAATTAATATGGTAACTAGTGAGAGCAACTTTAATAAAGAAATTCTGCTACAGGAGTCTAGTGTTATAAAGTTTATATTTGAAAAAACTAGCGTACTAAATAGTCAATTAAGCGAGAAGAGATCGGCAGAAACTGTCTGGAATAACATAGTATTACGGAAAGAATTAAATGTATTACAAGAAGAAAAAATTAAAGCAAGGCTGGGCGGTAATTTTGACTTAGAGGAAAGGCTAATAGAACAAATAAAGCAAATAGAGGATAGTATACAAGAAATGCAAATGGAATTTATTCAAAAGTAGATGGCTTAAGATGTTCAAAATTATTAGAAAAACACTGTATTAGTAGTTGCTTAAAATAGCTTATTCTAGTATATTTTCAATTTATTTAACTACGACAAGTGTTTGCATTTCTCCCTCTCATTATTTTTTTAACCTTATATCTTGGTAGTGGTACTTATTTTTCCTTTATAGGACTTGACAATCCTCTTCATCAAATTTCACCGTTAGTTTGCCTATTACCAGCATTATTTTTTGCTATTCTATTCAATAAAAACGAAATTCAGCATAGCGTTGATACTCTTATAAAAGGTATGGGAAATAAAACTACTCTTACCGTGTGTTTGATTTTTCTCCTTGCTGGGGCATTTTCTACTGTTACTCAATCGCTTGGTAGTATAAATGTTATTGCTAGCTTAACTATTTGCTTTCTTCCAGCACAATTATTACTTCCTGGAATGTTTTTAATTTCTGCGTTTATTGCAAGTGCAATAGGCACATCAATCGGAGTTATTGCACTTATAACACCAATAGCTGTGAATCTAGCACAAAATGGAGCTTTTGATTGTGCGGTGGGCGTTGGAGCTGTGATAGGTGGGTCTATGTTTGGCAGCAACCTTTCAATGATATCTGACACTACTATTGCTGCTACTTCTTTACAAGGAGCTTCAGTAAAGGATAAACTAAAACTAACCCTAAAGACAGGATCTGTTACAGGTCTTATAATACTTACTTATCTAGTAATGATTTCAAATAGCACAGAAGTTGTTTCTATCTCAAGTCTGAATTCTTTATCCATAGTCAAAATTATCCCTTATGTATCTTTAATAATTATGGGTTTATTTGAAATAAACACACTGGTAACATTAGCTGTTAATATGGTTGTTGCTGGAATATTAGGAATAGCTTTTTTTGATTATTCTATTATTGATTATTCTCATGATATATGTAGGGGTTTTAATAAGATGAATGAGGTAATGATATTTATTCTTTTCAGTAGTGGATTAAGCCACTTAATGTACGAATACAGTCAGAAAAAGATAGATAAATTCACCGATGAGGTGAATCTCACAAGAAGTCAAGCTGAACTTATGATTGCAGGAATATCATCTATGTTTACTATTTTGGTTTCCAGCAATATTGTTGCTATTTTATTAACTAGTAATATTGCGAAAAGACTTGCACAAAGATATAACATTGCACCACACCGTAGTGCGTATTTATTAGAAATATTTACTGCGATCACAAAAAGTATCTTACCTTATGGTTCTCAAATATTGCTAGCAAGCAGCATTGCCTCTCTTTCACCTATTGCTGTACTAACAAAAGTATATTATTGTTTTGTTTTTGCAGCAGTTGCAATAAGTGAAATAGTTATTAATGGCAGACGTCATGCGGTTGTAGCTCCTCAATTACCATAAACAACTCTTCTGTAGCTTTGTGGAAATTATGCTAACTGATTATGCTGTAAAGTTGAGCAATATTAATATATAAATTAATCTGTTGTTGGAATAATTCTAAACCTTCATTTTCACAACTCATTTTTCTACAAATTTTCACTCAATTTGTTAATAAATTGACAATTATTACAATATTTGCTAAAACGTTTATATGTCAGTACCGTGCTTTCATAAAGATGTGGTATTAGTGATATAATGAAAAATGTATAAAAATAGTGGAGGAACAAATGCCTGATTATTATGAAATATTAGGAGTAAAAAGAGATGCTACTCACGATGAGATAAAAAAAGCATATCGCAAATTGGCACTTAAGTTTCATCCAGATAAATTGCATCTATCATCGTCGGAAGAAGATCGACAAGTTCCATTTGAAGAGGGATCGACAAAATTCAATCAAATACAAGCAGCATACGAAGTGTTATCTGACCAAAGAAAAAAAAGCCGGTACGATAGAGGAAAGTATGAGGATGGGGATTGTAGTGATGAACTGGAGTTGTTGCGGGAAGAGATTAGTAAATTAAAACAAGAAGAGAAAAGAGAAAAAATTTTTAATGAAATATGGATTATGTATTATTCGAAAAGTCAAAAATTAATCAAAGAGAAAGTAGAAAGGCTAAACAATAGTTTAAAAGAAATAGGCAAGATGGGCAAAGCTAAAGAGACTGAAGAACCAACTGAATGCGAATATGTAAGCACTATTCTGGGATTGTTGTTAAATATCTGGTCAAATAAGTATGAAGAGTGTTGTGATATAATAAAGAAAGTTAAAATTGATGCTCGTGACATTAAATTTCTAGTGCAAATTGCTATTGCGTACGATCTTGTGGAATTTTTCGAGCTCTTTGAAGGAAGGATAGAAATATCACTAAATGAAATCTTAAGCTATGCTTATGAATACCAATCTGAAGAGTTTTTGGATTATTTTTTTAATAATTACTTAGATAAATTAGATATCAACTATAAAGATAAAGAAGGAAATACAGCTTTACATCATACATTAAAATGGTTGGATTTGGGTAAATCGAAATACCAAGGTTTTGTCAAGTCACTTCTTAGTAAAGGTGCAAGGCTTGATGTTAAAAATAGCAAAGATGAAACTCCATTTGATCTCTTGGTCAATTATGCTACATACTTCTCTCGTAAGGAAAAAGTAGTAGAAAAATTAAATAATCTTTCGGTGGTGCTTGGTTGTAAAACCGATGAGCTAAAGAAGCTAGAAGGTACACCTGCGTTAAATAAACTAGTAGATATTATTGTTGAATGTAACCATAAAGAAGCTCTAAATCTCCTAGTCGAAAGTAACATAAAAATTTCAAGTATTACTTTAGAAAATATCGTTACAAGAAATTGCAATAAAAAGATTTTTGATTGCTTTTTACATAGAAAGAAATGTAATTTTCAGGATGAAAATGGGAATACACCTCTACATCATGCTTTAAGACACTTGAACTACAATAAGTCAATGCTTTGCAAAGTTGAATCACTTGTGAGTGCAGGTGCGAGATTTGATGTTAAAAATGACCAAGGTGAAACTCCGTTTGATCTCTTGGTTGAATATGTTGAGAAGGGGTTTTATGGTCAAGCGTCAAGGTTAAGTTATGCTTGGAAGTTGTTTAACAAATGTGAAAATAAAGATGTACTAAGAGAGCTAAAATATAAAGATGGTACTCCTGCATTAGATAAACTAAATGAGCTTCGTATTAAGTGTCGTAATACTTCTATCATAGTTGCTTCTACGTTAGCAGTAGTAGGAGTTGCTTTAGAAGTAGCTATTGCAGTCTACTCAGGAATGTTAGCGTTAGGGATAGGAATTGGAGTTTGTTGTCTTGTTGTTGCTGCAATCACATACCATTGTAATAGTCCTGCAAATTTATTGAAAGATAGCAATGCTGAAGTTGCAATTAATCAAATGGCATTAGTAAAATTGTAACTTAAGATCAGAAGAAATGGCAGATCAAGTTCAATGATGCTAATTTAGTAATATCTCAAGCTAAGAGAATTCCATGCTTGCAATTATGTGAGATGCTGGTGGTATCTGTCTTACTTTCCTAATAGGAATACAGATTACAAGAGATAGGCGATGGAATTTCAAAGAGTTTGCAAATAATAGTTATTATTTGTAGAATATAGAAAAGTTAATAGAGATTTTAATAGTATGCCATCCGTTACTTTTATTTTACCTGATGGAAGTAAGAAAAGCTATGAAGCTGCAGAAGGAGAAACTCTGCTTAATTTAGCCCACAGAAGTGATCCAGATCTGCTTGAAGGTGCATGTGAAGGCTCTCTTGCTTGTTCTACATGCCATGTGATTGTTGATTCAAAATTTTATGATGTTGTAGAAACACATAACCCTATATCTGATGAGGAAAATGATATGCTGGACCTAGCTTTCGGTTTAACAGAGACATCGAGGCTTGGATGCCAAATAAAAATCACAAAAGATATTGACGGTTTGTGCGTAACCGTGCCCAGAGGTACAAGAAATATATCATTAGATAAATAAGAGGATAATGCGTAAAATTTTTATCTATATTCTCATCTCCTTACCTTTGTTTATTCCTCTAGCTTATAGTGGTTTTTGGTATTTTTCTGCATTTAAGGTAAAAAGTCTTTTAACTGATTACATTAATGACGAAAAAGTTGATATTTCACATGATTTTAAGGGGTTTCCTTTTAACCTAGTTTTTCGTGTAACGAATCCAAAATTTTCTAATGAGCAACTAACTGTTTCATCTGAAGCTTTAGTGATAAAAAACAGATTATTTGATAAGTCAGTATATATCTATATACCAAGCAATAAAGTAAACATTGCTGTCCGTAGTGATGAGAAAAAGAATATAAAGTGTCACACACACGTGAGTAGCCACTTTGTTGTTAAACTAAATGATTTACTATCTTCATTAAAATTCAACAGAAATAGCACTGTAATAGACTATATAGATACATTTCGTTACGAAGATTATGGATTAAAATGTGATGTTTTAGAAAATCAGCAAAGTGTTATAACTGAAGTGAATGATAAAAGTAATTACATTCAATTTCACTTTGATAAAGAACTGAATGAAAATACTAAACTAGAATTTGATTTTTATACTTACCGTTATAAACATACTGCAAGTCCTGAAAATTACCTTAGTGTCGACGCTAAATTAGATTATGAATTTGTAAACCATATTTCAGCTTCTAAGATTAATTTCAACATAGAAAAATTTTTGATTGAGAGTAATAACTTTTCTATTGCTGCGAATGGTGGAGTAAGTAATTACAATTTAGTTACATCTTCATTTGAAGATAAAATCAATGTAGCCATATCAAATTATAAAGAATTAATTTCGTTTGTGACTAATGATTCAAAGACTGCAGATAAATTGGAAAAATCAATATCTTCCTTATCAGAAAAAATCACTAATAACGACATTCAATTTTCAATAAAGTACGACAATAATGTAGGTTCAGGCTTTATTGGAAAATTATCCACTACTGATTTTATCACTCAATTCACCAAGAATGAGAATAGTAATTAGCTTACTTTTTACATTGATATTCCATTTAAGCATAAATGCTTTTACTTTGGATGATAAACTAAGAGACGAAAGCATGGAAGAGCGAGCAAGTAGCTTATTTGCAGTAATAAAGTGTCCAGTATGCTCTGGTGAATTATTATCCGAATCTGAGTCTCAAGTTGCATATGGTATGCGTAAGACAATTCGCAAGAAGATCAGTGATGGATATACTAACGAGCAAATAGTTTCAGAGTTAAAAAATTCTTATGGAGATTCAATTATCATTGTACCACCTGTAAAATCTAGTACCTACATTTTATGGTTTATTCCTTTTATAATTCTTCTTATTGGATGTTTTCTAGTACGAAAATCAGTTCAGAAAATAGATAAAGTAGTAAAAAGATAACTATAGAGTAAAAGTGAGTTTACAACAAATGCAAGTAGCTACTATACGAACATTTGAGTTTAGATCAAAGATTGTAAGGTTAAATCTTCCATCCAAATAACCACGCACTCTACCTGCTTATCTGGGTAGACTTCTTGCACTAAGGTTTTATAGATCAACATTTGCTTTTTTATTTCATTTGATGAGGAAATAGAAACGTTATGGTGTGATTTATAGTCAATTATGATTGCTTTGTCTTCTGTTATGCACAGTCTGTCTAGCCGCACTAATACTGGTTTTCCGTCAATTGTTCCACTAAGTGGAATTTCTGATTTGCCCTCCAAGTCGAACAGGTAATCATATTTTTCATTAAAGGTTAATATTTTGCTGTAAATTTCATCCTTATCTTCACTAGTGTTTATGCTATCAAGATATTTCCTAACCCAATTTTTTCTCCTGTCTTTCTCTATCTTGGGCATATATTGCAATATACTGTGAATTATTAAGCCTCTTGCATAGCTGTCTGTCGTCCCAATGCTCCTTTTTGTCATTCCAGCATTCTCATCTGTCATCCCAGTACTTGACACTGGCTTTTTTTCTCCAGGTTCCAGCGTCACGTGCTGCAATGACATTGATAGGTTTGATGGAGGTGAAATCACTGAAACATCAAAATAATCACGTTTTTTATAAATAGAAGGGTAGTTTGCATTCATGCATAGCACTTCAACTTTTTCTTTAAATATCGGCTGTAAGTATAGTTTTTTCCTCTCATATAATGCTCCATATTGAATAACTAGATCATACCAAGAGCCCTTTTGCACTGGCTCTTTGCCTAAAATGTATAACTCATCTTCAGCACGCGTAAGTGCCACGTACAGCAAACGCAAATATTCGTTATAATCCTCTAGTTTTTTCTCTCTTTTTACTTGATTACAATAAGCATTACTATTTTTGCCACACCAAAATGGTGCTTCCGTTGCATCAAACAAAATATTTTCGCTGTTTCTTGGTACCGTATTTGTGTCAACTAAAAACACTATTGGAGCTTGTAGACCTTTTGATTTATGAATTGTCATTATTCGTACAGCATTGAGTTTTGATTGCATATCGTTTTTAATCTCAGGATTATTTTCTTTGATCCACTGAACAAATGCTTGAAGAGATGGGTGCTCAAATTGCAATACGAGGTTCATAAATTCGTCTAGAATCTCGAAGCACTCAAGACCTAGCCTTGCAGCAAATTTCTTCCTGCCTGTGCGCAATATATGCGTGAATAGTGTAAGGGGGGATTTTGTCTGAGATAAATTAATTAGATAGTTTAATTCATTAGAGATAATCTCGTGATAATCTTGAAGTTTTTCCCACAACGACTGTTCTTTACGATCGTATGCAATATTGAATAAATCATCCTCAGTGAAGTTAAATAGCGGTGATTTTAAAACATTTGCAAGAGCAAGATCATTTGCCTGGAGGAGCAAAAATTCAGCTAAAGCTATTAAGTCCTGGACAGCTATGTAATCCATAATTCTAAAATAATCTCGGCCTATAACTGGTACATTTACTTTTTTTAGTTCACTTATTATGTAGTCAACTAGCGCATTTCGTTGCCGTACCAAAATCATAATGTCCCTTGGTTCTATATGGCGATCTTTGGCGACTAAAATCCGCCCTTCGTTTAACCAATTGTGAATTCTTTGGGCTATTGCCTGAGCAAGTAATCGATCCTTTACTACATAATCTTTCCTCTGTGTTAAATGAATTTGTAAGGCTTGCTGCTCTTCCTCTTCATATCCTGGCAGTAACGGCCAAATTTCAATGTATCCTTGATCGTTTTCTCTATATGGAATATGTTTTATCTTGTTATCATTGAAAGATATTTCTTCACGAAAATTGTTAAATATTCTGTCTACAAGCATCAAAACTTCTGGAGTTGAGCGAAATGACTTTTCAAGTTGACATGATACCCAATCTCTGCCACCGGTTTTCGTGTGAAAATATTGCTGCATGTAATTAAATAGATGGGGATTTGCTCCTTGAAATCTGTAAATAGATTGTTTTACATCCCCAACAACGAATAAAGTTCTCTTTTCGTCACCACCGGTAAAAAATTCATTGCAGAGATTTGTTATAATTTTCCATTGACTGATACTATTGTCTTGCGCCTCATCAACAAGAATGTGGTCTATTTTTTGATCTAGATTAAACAATATCCAATCTTTATAGCCTGGATTGCTAAGGAGATTTGTTGCTAAATTGATGATATCATCATAATCAAGCAGTGCATTCTTTGATTTTTCACTATTATATAGATCAACATATACTTTAAATATACTAAGTAAACTACTGGTTCTTGCGAATATTTGATAAGAATTTATGTCCTTTGCATGGGTAAACAATGCATTTTGAATGCTTTCTATCATTTGCTCTACGTCTTCAAATTTTTCCAAAGCACCCTTTGTTATAATGGATGATATGCTCTTTTTTTCGTACGATTCTGATTTGAGAAATACTTTAGCTAAGTTCTCTATCTTGTTGTCATCCAAGTAGCTGACACTGGGATCCATATTTCTTTTTTTCTGGATCCCAGTGTCAGCTACTTGGATGACAACATTTGGTACGGACGATTTTGTGCTATTACACCAATCATAAAGTATCGCACTGTAACTCTGATCTCTTTTGCTTCCCTTACTTAATATTTTAGCTAATCTTTTTATCTGCTCAATAGTTTCATTCTGTAAATTGTCAATCTTGTCTGGGACGCTTAGTTTATCTTTTATATATCCTAAATTATTTTCTAGAGCTGATCTCTTTATACATAAGGTATAGAGCAAATCACGCAGCTTATTTTCATCAATTTCAGCTGCAACGATATTGATATCGTCCTGCACAGTTTCGTTATGAAGCGTTTTTTCAAATACGATGGAATGCAATTCTTTACATTCGCTCAACGTACAATTTGGAGCGATACCAGCTTCTGTAGGAAAGCTGGAGATTAATTTGTAACAAAAGGCGTGTATAGTTTGAATATTAAGACCAAGATTTTCCAGTTCAGAAAAAAGCCTTCTTGCTCTTGTTAAATAATCTTTATTTTCTCTGGTTACATACTGGGCTAATTGTTCTAAATCTGAGACCAATATACCCTCTGGACATATTGCCCACTTACTAAGTGTACTGTAAATGCGATCCTCCATTTCATTTGCTGCAGCATTGGTAAATGTTAAGCAGAGAATATTTCTCTTATTCTCTAATAGAAGTCTTAATACTCTGTCTATTAAGATCTTTGTTTTACCTGTACCAGCTGATGCACTTACCCATACAGAGAAGTTAGGATTTATGGCATTTGATCTCATTAGGAGTGTATAAAGTTTGACTGAAGTGGCATTTCAAGTATAGTAAATAAGATAGTGTTAGTGAAGATATACAGATGGAAAGTTTTTGTGTAAAGGCTCCTGCAAAGATCAATCTTTTTTTACATATTATAAATAGAGAAGAAAGAGGGTATCATTTAATTGAAAGTTTGGTTGTCTTTGCTAAACTTTCTAATTTTTTAGAGATAAAAGTAGGAGAAAAAAACTTTGGATATGATAACTCTACAGTTCAATTTGTAAACTCTGAGTTTAAAATAAATTATCGATATAATACTATAACGAAAGCATTGAGTCTACTGCTTAGGTACGCTCCTATACGAACTAAAGTCACTGTAAAGGTTATAAAAAATGTACCAATTGCTGCAGGATTTGGTAGTGGTTCCTCAGATGCTGGAGCTGTGATACGTACGCTAGGAGAGCTGTGGGATATTGATAGGCAAATTTTAAGTGATATAGCTTTAAGCGTTGGTGCTGATGTGCCTGCAAGTGTAGATAGTAAGCCAGTTTTTGTTAGAGGTGTTGGTGAGGAATTATGTCCCATTAAACAATGCTCTTTACCCATAAGTCTGGTACTTGTGAAACCAAAAAAAAAGTTTTTGAATACATCAGAAGTATTTTCCAAGTATAAAGAGGATTTCTCTCAGCCAATTAAGTGGAGTGATAACACTGAGGAGAATTTGTTAGAGCTTCTTAAAGAGACAAAAAATGACCTTCAAGAAGCAGCAATAGGTTTTGTACCTGAAATTCAGAATGTAATATCAACACTAGAGTCACAAGAAGGCTCTATAGTTTCTCGCATGTCAGGCAGCGGTGTAGCGTGTTTTGGAATGTTTGATAGTGAAGAAAGTGCAAAAGCTGCAGCGGCAAATATCAAAAAGGAATATCCAGAATGGTGGGTGTGCGACACGGAATTAATAGTTTGATTTATGCCCTTAATTTCCAAGAAGAAAAGTCTTATAGATGGTTACAGGGAAGAAAGATTTTGGGTAAATAATCAAGAATATCATGGCTCAATTATAATTTTTCCTGAAAAGGTGATTAAATTGAAAGAAAGTGATATAAATAACAAGGAGTATTTTAAATCTTTTTTAACAGAGGAAATAGAGATTTTGATAATAGGTACTGGTAAGATACGCGATTGTTCAATGAAATCTTATCTTATGGAGCAAAAGAATTTAAATTTTGAATTTATGACGACGGGTTCTGCATGCAGAACCCATAACGTTTTAATATCTGAAGATAGATTTGTTGTCAGTTATCTGATAGCATGTTAGAGATATTTACACAGAGTTTTTTTATAAACAGTCTAATTGCGGTAATTATGATTAGTCTAGTCACAGGAGCTCTAGGGTCATTTATGATATGGCAAAGGTTATCGTATTTGGGTGATAGTTTGTCCCATTCTTCATTGCTTGGTATTGCACTTGCTTTGATCTTTAATATCAGCCCATCGGTAAGTATAATGCTTATTGCAATTATGTTTGCTATACTACTTTCTCTTAATTTTAATAAATTATACTCTGCTGATACGATATTGAACATAGTTACCAATGTAGTTTTATCATCGAGTTTAATACTTATGTCTTTTCTTCCATCAGGTAATAATAGTATTATTAGCTCACTTTTTGGTGACATATTAATGATTGACCAAAGTAATATAATATCAATTTTTCTAACCTCCGTAATAGTTACTTTGATATTAATATTTAGATGGCGCTATTGGCTGATGATTTCGATTAATCAAGATTTGGCAACAGTTGAGAAAGTAAATGTTAATTTTGTTAGGCTAGAATTTTTGATTATACTCGCTATCTTTATTGCAATTTCTGCTCAATTAATAGGAATATTACTCATTGCTGCATTTTTGTTAATACCTGCTGCATCAGCAAGACTCATTTCAAAAACTCCAATGCAAATGATTATTGTTGCAACAGTTTTTTCTGTGATTTCTGGAGTATCAGGTTTGATATTATCTGCAAGTTTTGACTTATTAACTGGACCTGCAATTATACTTATCGCAGCTGTGTATTTAATCATTGCTTATTTTATAAGATTGGTGTTAAGTAGATCGACTTAGTTTTGGTCTCGGAAGTTCATAATTCATTAACAAATGAGTATAACTATCTGAGCGTAAAGTAGTTTTTGCTACGTTATTTTTATGTGCTAATTGTTAATTTGTGGAGTGAAAGATATGGCCGAAGGATTTTTTTCTAGATATATAGGACAGCCTATAAAAAATTTTTATAATTATGTTACGGGAAAGAAAGAAGTGTCTGATGATATGCAGAATACAGCAAATCAAGAAAGCTCAGAATTGTTGGAAACTGATGTGCAATCAAATGATGTACCACCAAGTAGTGATAATATAATATAGATGGCATGAGAATCACGCCATCTAAAGTTAAAAAATTCCTTGAGAAACTCGATACTTTAAGTGGTGTATTAATTCATGGGAGTGACAATAGTAAGGTCGATATTTTTGTACAGGAAATAATTGCCAACTTGAATGAGTATTCAGTTCAGGTGATGGATTTTGCAGTAGTGAATAAGTCGCCTGGCTTGTTATTTTCCGAGTTGGCAAACATTTCGATGTTTACTAAAAAAAGGTTGGTTAAGCTGATAAATGTCAGTGGAAGTATATCTAAAGAGTTAAGAAACATATTGGATCATAATATAGGCGATCATTATATAGTAATGATAGCAAATGATCTTCCATATAGTTCTACAACTAAAAGTTATATGGAAAGCTCAAAAATTTTCGGCGTCATTACCTGCTATAAGGACAGCGGTAGTAATCTTTGTGATATTATATCAAGTTACTTGAAACAAAATGATATAGAGTGCACAAGTGAGATAATCTACCACTTGCAGTCTTATTTTAATCATAGCAAACTGCCTATATATTCAGAGCTTGAAAAATTAGTTTTATATCTAGGAAAAAGAAAAGATCTTAAACTTGCTGATGTAGATCTATGCTTTTCAACCTCCGGCAATGATTATGTTACACTTGATAATCTGTGCTCTGCAATAGTGAGTAAAGACATGGGACTATTCATCAAAATTTCCGATTTATTGATATTACAAGAGAATTTTTCACCGATAGCATTAATCCGTATTATATCAAATTATTTTCTACGGCTAGAAAGCGTTTTGCTGTTAATACAAAATGGAATGAATGAACAAGCTGCAATTGACCAGCTGAGTCCTCCATTGTTCTTCAAACAATTGCAGAGTTTTAAATCTCATTTGAAAAGTTTTCAACTTTCAGAACTTAAGAAGATCTTAGAAAATTTGATGAGCTTGGAAGTGACCTGTAAAAGAACTGACTTGGACCATAAAATGATCTTTCAGCATGAGATTAACTATTGGTGTTATTCGTTCAGCAGAGTAGTAAAATAAGGTAGACGAGAAAAAACAACTGAATGACAGGAGCAGGAACTGGAATGACAAGAAATCTAATATTTTCACATTTCCTGAACAATGCTTATTGATGTCATTCAAAATACATTCGGTGCATTTAAACCTTTTGTATAATTCTTTGGCTTTCTTCTAACCTTGCAATAATGCTCTCTCTACCGATAAAAATTAATAATTTAGCGAGTTCTGGACCTGTTTCTGTTCCTGTTAAAGCGAGGCGCAACTGCATAAATAGATCTTTTGCCTTTATATCAATTGTCTGTCGAATATTTTTAACCCACTCTGATAATGTGTTTTCATTACAATCACCTTGAGGTAATGTGCTTAGCGCTATTTTTATAAACTCTTTATTAAGAACCACAGGTTCTATACCAAATTTGCATATTTTCCACCATTTGGCCACCTCAGAAAACTTTTCTATATTACTCCTTATAAAATACCAAAACTCTGAGCCAATTTGACTTAAACGATCTTGCACCATTTCAAATGGCATTTGTTGTAGCACCTTGCTATTTAGCTTATACATTTCACTCAAGCTGAATTGTAAAGATGCTGAGCTAAATTTTTTGATATCAAATGAGTCAATTAAAGGCTGCATATCAACATGAGCTTCTATTGGATCAGATGTTCCAAGTTTTGCTAAATAGCTAGTTAGCGCCATTGGTTCAATCTCATCTTCTCTTATGGACTTGATATCCAGCCCACCTTTCCGTTTCGATATCTTGCTATCATCAAAATGTAGTAGGGGAAGGTGAGCAAAGATAGGAATTTTCGCTTTTAATGCTTGAATCATTTGAATCTGAACTGCGGTATTAGTTACATGATCTTCCCCACGTACAACATGGGTTACATTAAAGTCAATGTCATCAATAACAGAAGGTAGCATGTACGTATAAATTCCATCTTCTCTTTTTACTACAGGATCGCTGATATGAATTGTTGCAATATTTATTTCGCCTTTAACTTCATCATTCCATTTTACAGTTTTATTTCTATCCAATTTAAATCTGAAATGTGGTTTTCGTCCTTCTTGCTCATAACGAATTTTCTCTTGCTCAGTTAAAAGCAACGCACCTTTATTGTAAATAGGGGGAAGACCTTGTTTTAATTGCAATTTTCGTTTAGTGTCTAATTCTTCTCTTGTTTCATAACATGCATAAATATGACCTTCTTTCATTAACTGTAAGAACACCTCGTTATAGCGTTCAAAACGCTCTGATTGCTTAAAACTTGAATTCCAATTTATGCCAATCCATTTTAGGTCTTCTATGATATTATCTACATATTTGATATCTGAACGCTCAAGATCAGTATCATCAAAACGTAGTAAAAATTTTCCATTTTGATTACGTGTGTACATCCAACAAATGAGTGCAGTGCGTATGTTTCCTACATGTAGGTAGCCAGTTGGGCTTGGAGCGAATCTTGTTAGCATTTAAATGATTACTTTAGTTTATTTAATTTTATATAAATGTACTGCTAAAGCAAGATTCTTCTTTGTCTTGGTGTTAGTTGCTACAAAGTACAGCGAACATGAAACCTTTTTGTTAGAGTTCCATGATCTGCCTAAAATACTCTGAAAGCACGGCTTTAGTTATTTACTCTAAATATATTATACGTATACTTGTTATTAAATTAAATTTGAAATGATAAGAAATGAGTGAATTTAAATCAATCCGCAATATTGCAATAATTGCACACGTTGACCACGGAAAAACTACTTTACTTGATAACATGTTAAAACAAAGTGGCACGTTTCGTGAGAATCAAGAAGTTCAAGAACGAGTGATGGATAGTGGTGATCAAGAACGTGAACGTGGGATTACAATACTTGCAAAATGTACGTCAATAATGTGGGGTGATGAGAAAATCAATATCATTGATACACCAGGACATGCGGATTTTGGTGGAGAAGTGGAAAGGGTGCTCTGCATGGCAGATGGTGTATTACTACTGGTTGATGCTGCAGAAGGTCCAATGCCACAGACTAAGTTTGTGTTGTCAAAAGCACTAAAGGCAAATTTAAAACCGATTGTGATAATCAATAAGGTTGATCGACCAGACAGCAGAATTGATGAAGTACTAAATGAAATATATGAGTTATTTTTTAACCTTGATGCAACCAACGAGCAACTAGATTTTCCAGTACTCTATGCTTCAGGTAGAAACGGTTGGTGTGCTAAGGAGCTATCTGATGAGAGAAAAGATTTAAGCCCATTATTTTCAACGGTGATAGATTACATAAAACCTTCCGTTTATGATCAAAATGCACCTTTTGCTATGCTAGTTACTTTACTTGAATCTGATAAATTTCTTGGCAGAATATTGACAGGAAAGATTTACCAAGGAATCGCGCAAGTTAACTCAGATCTTAAG
Organism: Wolbachia endosymbiont of Nasonia giraulti; assembly: GCF_048054155.1. NCBI lineage: Bacteria > Pseudomonadati > Pseudomonadota > Alphaproteobacteria > Rickettsiales > Anaplasmataceae > Wolbachia > Wolbachia endosymbiont of Nasonia giraulti. The sequence continues at coordinate 6,464 of NZ_JAFEVH010000014.1, read as the reverse complement.
GTAATTGATCTTGATGGTCAAGTGGTTGAGCGAGGGAGATTAACTAAGTTACTCTCATTTTCTGGCTTAAAACGCGTTCCAGTAGAGCAAGCTGTAGCTGGTGATATCATTGCCATTGCAGGACTTGAGAAAGCTTCAGTTTCAGACACTATAGCAGCACCAGAAGTTACAACTGCGATCAGCTCAACTCCAGTTGACCCGCCAACAATGGCGATTACTATAAGCGTTAATGACTCACCTTTTGCTGGGCAAGAGGGAACAAAACTTACCTCAACTGTTATAAAAGATCGTTTATATGCAGAAGCAGAAACAAACGTTGCAATTACTGTAACTTTGGCTCCAAGTGGTGAAGCATTTGAAGTAGGTGGACGTGGTGAGTTGCAGCTTGGGGTACTGATTGAAAATATGAGAAGGGAAGGTTTTGAACTTTCAGTTTCACGGCCTCGAGTGCTGTTTAAAGAAGAAGATGGCAAAAAACTTGAACCTATAGAGGGAGTAGTAATTGATGTAGATGATGAGTATAGTGGAATCATCATGGAAAAACTTAGCTTTCGAAAAGGTGAAGTAACTGACATGAGACCTTCTGGTAGTGGCAGAACTAGGTTAACATTTTTAGTGCCATCAAGGGGATTAATTGGCTATCAAGGAGAATTTTTAACTGATTCTCGCGGCACTGGTATAATCAACCGTTTATTTCACAGTTATGCTCCACATAAAGGTTCAATTTCCGGAAGGCGTAATGGGGTTTTAATTTCAACAGACAAAGGCGAAGCAGTAGCGTATGCAATTTTCAATCTGCAAGATAGGGGAATTATGTTTGTTAAGCCACAAGATAAGGTATATTGTGGTATGATTGTCGGTCAGCATAGTCGTGACAATGATTTAGAAATAAATGTACTTAAAGGTAAGCAATTAACAAACGTAAGAGCTTCAGGTAGCGATGAAGCTATAAAGCTTACTCCACCAAAAATAATGACACTGGAGGATATGATAGCATATATAGACGATGATGAATTGGTAGAAGTAACTCCAAAATCTATACGTTTGCGTAAGAAGTTCCTCGATCCAAATGAACGTAAGCGTGCAGGAAGGGCGAAGAATAAAGAGTAATCAACGTTCCTGATAAAAATCTGGATGAGCTACTCGAATAACACCATCATAAAGGGAACCAGTGTCAGTTACTTGAGCAGGTACTGGGATGACAAGAGAAGGCTACAAAGGTGTCATGCAAGTAGCTCATCCAGATTTTTTATAATCATCGAAAACATTGTATTTTAACATTACTTTTATACTTATAAGTTTCTAGGCACTGGATTTGTTGTAGACTTACTCTATCACTTTACCCTCTTATTTTACCACTCTCCTACCTATATATTTTTATATGAAGCTTTTTGCAAAAGTTTCGCATTTTTTGTAACATGATTTTCAGTATGTGTAACCTAAATGCAAATTGATCACGAAACTAGTGTAATTATTGAGGCCATAGAGAAATTTGGTGGTGAGGCAAGGCTTGTTGGTGGATGTGTTAGAGATTCAATTTTGCAGCGTGAAATTCACGACATTGATCTTGCTACTAATCTGCTGCCTAATCAAACAATTAAAGCGCTCAAGCTTTGCAATATAAAGAGTATTCCAACTGGTCTGAAACATGGAACTATCACTGCAATTTTACACAAGAGGTCCTTTGAGATTACAACGCTAAGGCATGATGTAAAGTGTGACGGTAGACATGCGAAGGTAGAGTTTACTAATGATTGGCAAGCTGATGCTTCAAGGCGCGACTTTACGTTTAATGCTCTTTATGCAGACAAGCATGGCCATATATACGACTACTTTGGTGGCATTCAGGACTTAAAAGCACGAAAGTTAAACTTTATAGGTAACGCTGAAGATAGGATTAAGGAAGACTATCTACGTATTTTAAGAGCGTTTCGTTTTCACGCTAAAATATGCATAGGAGATTTAAGTGATGAAATATTGGATGTGTGCAAAAAGCATTCACACATGATTCAAAACCTCTCTGGAGAGAGAATAAGAGAAGAAATATTTAAACTCTTGGAATGCAATGATCCTGCTCCAACACTTAAGAGCATGCAAAAATCTGATGTTTTACAAAAAATTATTCCAAAAGAAGTAAAATGCGAAATTTTGTCTTCACCACTTCTTATCAACACTAAACCTCCTACAGAACCCTCAGCGTATGTCCATACGCCTTTCCTAGATGATGCACTAACAAAATTAGCTTTGCTTCTTAGAACTGCCGAAGATAGGCTTAATCTTGGAGAATATGTAAGCAAACTTCTACGTCTTTCAAATAAGCAAAAGAAAAAGCTATTATTTTTATTATCAAACGATATCAAAACAGAGCTTTCAGAAAAAGAACAAAAGAAATACATATCTTTATTTGGTAAGGAATTATATTGTGACTTAATGAAGATTTGTGGTATTGAGTCTGGAATAAATGTTGATGAGTATATTTCATTTGCTAAGATGTTTAACATTCCAAAATTTCCTTTATCTGGTGATGATTTAATAACTATAGGTCATCAACCAGGAAAAAATTTAGGTAGAAACTTGGAATTGCTACGACAACACTGGGAAGACAGCTCCTACACTTTAACAAAGGAGGAGCTGATACTTTATGCTAAGAGCTTTATTTAAATCTTCCTTTACTTACATTTGTCGTATTGCTGTGACTCATGGAAGAGTTAGGTGTGTATTCTTTTTTAGCTTTTTCTGTTAATTGGTATTCATTGTTTTCTTCTGAAGTTTGAACGCACATTTTCTGATCTGGGCATAAAAATTTATCTCTTATACTTGATGCCAGTTGTAATCCTTGAATCTTATCTGAAAAACATTTCATTTCAGCTTTCGTTAACTTCTGCACAACAAATTTTTTGACTGAATCATTATCTTTACAATTCATTTTACTCCAAGAATTCACGATAGAAGTTAGTTCTGCTTGAGTTATTTTCAACTTTTCTGCGCGCTTTTTAACAAATTCAACCTGCTTGAGATTATGTTGTTTAATAAAATCTTTAGCAAGTTCTTCAACAACTTCGTGAACCTTAGTTTCTATAATCGCTTTTCCAGATTGAACCAAATTCTCTTTCAACAGTGCAAGTAACTTATCACTTTTAAATTTATAACCATTTTGATATTGTAGAGATTTTATAGTTTTCTCAAGCACGTTATGGCAAAAGTGTTTTCCTTTAAGTTCAGGAAAACCTTTTTTCAACTCTTTATTTTTATCAGATAAAAAGTTATCGAGGCTCTTATCTCTAAAAATCTTGTTAGGAAGATTCTGAAATTTTGAAAGAGTTGATTTTGTAATAGACGCTGTATCTAGCGCTTTAGCTTTTGCTTGTTCTTTAGTTTTTTCATCAATCCCTTCTAATTTTGTATCAACATTATTTGACTTTTCTTTTAACTCTTGTGGTCCATCTTCAGCTATTGAACTTTCAATCTGTTGATTTTTTAATGTCAAATTTTCATTAAATGTTTTTGTACTATCCGTAATAGATAATACTGCAACACTTTTCGCTTTTTCTTGTTCTGCACTCAGATGTTCAACTTGTTCTTGCAACTTTTTATTCTTCCCTTGTGAAGATTTTAATTTTTCCTCCAAATCTGCCTTTTGTTTCTTTATTTCAACGTTACTTTCTTCTAATTTCTGTGATTTTTCCTGCAATTTGTCAACTTCACTTTCTAATTCTTTTTTCTCTTTTTCAATGGTATTTAGATTAGTCTTTTCTTGCTCTAATTGTTGTTTAAGATTCTCTACTTCAGCATCTTTTTCCTTAGCTTGTTCTTTCAATTCATTAATTTCACTTTCTAAATCTTGTTTCTTTTTTTCAATGGTATTTAGATTAGTCTTTTCTTGCTCTAATTGTTGCTGAGTACTTTCCAATTTTTTTTTCTAAATTTAGCATTTTTTCCTTAGCTTGTTTTAATTCTGCTTGTTTCTCCTTAAGTTGATCTTCTAATTGCTTTATTTTAGCATCAGATTCGTCTTTTAACTTACTAACTTCATTCTCAAGTTCTGTTTTTTGCTCTCGTAGGCTTTTATTCTCTTTCTTCACAGTTTCATTTATGTCTTTATTTTTATCAGTAAGTGAAGTAATTAAAGCGCCTTGTTTTTCTATTTTTTCCTCTTGATCAAGTATGATTTGCTGTTGTTCGTTCTTTTCAATCTCCATTGCTTTCTTAGATTGATCTAATATTTCATTTAACTGCATTAAGTTATTAATTTTTGAGTCTTTTTCTTCTACGTCTAATAAAAGCCTTTCTTTTTCATTCGCAAATTTTGTGCTGAGGTTAATTAATTCTTTATTCAAATGTAATATCTTCTCAGACTTCTCCTTGAACTGTGCTAAAAATTCTTCTCCTCGTTTTTGTGCAATTTCTGCCAATTCTCTATAGTTCTTTTTCAGGTCTTTAATTATGGAGTTTAATTGTTCTTTTTCCTCTTTTAAAACATTACTCTCTAATTCTAAATCTTTAATCTGCTGTGCTTGATTATTACAGAGCCCAATAAACGTTTCGAGTGCCTGATTTACACCTTCCAGTTCCTCATTTAATTCTTTATTCTTATCCTCTAATTCCTTTTTTCCTTCAAATTCTGAACTAGCTTGGAAATTTTTACCCTCTATTTTATCATATTTAGTCTTCGTAGTTTTATTTTTACTCATTATCTCAGTCTGAACTCCACTATCCACAATAACCTTATTGTGGTGTAGAATATTCTCTGCCCATTTATTCCATCTCTCTGGCAATATTCGTCCAATTGTTTTTAGATATAGCCAAGCAAGCACAGTGGATAAGCTGTATTTTTTTTCCTTTTGTTTAATACTAGGTTCGTAATTAACCTCATTGTTAGCATTCATCATAAAATTACCTAATTTTCAAAGTATTGAAGTTATATATATTAATATAATTATTAAATAAATAATAATATTAATGTTAAATTGTGTGAAAATTTTTATAAATTTTAAGTAGAAATACACATGTTTGTAAGCACAGAATTTGCTTTTTCTATTGCTCTTGCTAACATTTCTTGTTCATTGTAATGATTCTTCACATTGATTACCTGAGCTGACAAATTTGCAGGAAAAGTGACTAAACTAACTTCCCATAGCTCCACTTGTTTTAACACTCGAGCTCCGCTTTCATGATCAACATCATACTCTATTGGTATATAGCCAATCGAAAGCCCGTTAATAGTTCCAGTTTTTAGCATTAAATATGCTTCCTCTGCTTTTTGAATACCAAAAAGCAAATGTGCAGTTATATATAGGCCAATATCATTTCTGACTTTTATTTAAGTTGTTCTTAAATGCTCCAGGCAATATCAGATCATTTTGCTTATCAACTATATTAAAAACGCTCGCATAGCCAGAAAATACTCCGTTTTCTTCTATGCTTTTTATTGACAATGGTGAATAGAGAAATTTCTTATTCATAAGTCCTCCTTGTAAATTATGGTATTGGGTTTGCCAGCGCTCTGAGCCAGCTTAAAATGTCGTACAGATTGTTTTCCTATATCTCAGGATGAGTATAAGGCACTACAATATAATTCTATTGTATGCAGTGCTTTGAAAATGGGGAAGTACTTTTTTAGTTATAAAATTTGTCATTTTATATACATAAGGGTAGGGTTTGTTGCACATTGGGTTGTTCAACAGCAGCGTTTTCTAGATTTGTAGAAACAGCTTCGTTTGTAGAATTTTTCCTAGAAGGAAGCCAAATCCCAAAGAAACAGCGGCTATAAAACCATTCATTAATGACTCTGTCCATGTTTCTCCCTCGTATTCTTGATAGATTTTAGAATATATCATTATTGGCTTCATTCGGGTTTAAATTTCTTTCCAACTCTTCTGATGTTTTCTCCCCAGCATCTTGGGATTTTGTTGATGAACTTTTCTGTAAGTTTTCTAATTCTTGTGCGTCCATCAACACCTCACTATTAAAGCTTAAGTACAAATCATACAGCACTATAATTGTTTAGTCAAGGTAAATACTAGTATATTAAGTAAATATTTACTATATTAATATGATTGCTTAAATTCACAACTAATTGTTTGGGGGAATAAAAAGATTGTGTTTTGTAGGTGATTTGCGTAGCGGAAGGTGTTACCCCAGTTTTACAACACCCGGGGTAACGATAAAGAAGGAAGTAGAGAAAGTTATATGTAATAGTTTAAAACTATTACAGGGAACGTTCAAAAAAGTGTGTCAAACCGCATTTTCAATTCAACTCAATTTTTAACCTACCAGGAAAAAAGATATCAAGTTGAGACATAGTCAAAGCCCAATTAGGCAAAGCGGGAACGTTCAAAAAAGTGTGTCAAACCGCATTTTCAATTCAACTCAATTTTTAACCTACCAGGAAAAAAGATATCAAGTTGAGACATAGTTAAAGCCCAATTAGGCAAAGCAGTAATCCACTTTTGCTCTACCTTTTT
>NZ_JAFEVH010000013.1:16682-29084 GCF_048054155.1 Wolbachia endosymbiont of Nasonia giraulti | reverse complement strand
GTTGAATTGAAAATGCGGTTTGACACACTTTTTTGAACGTTCCCGCAGAAATACAACTATGTATTGTACATCAGATAAGAAATTCACTGAAATATGCATCGAGCAAAGATGTGAAAATTTTCATGAATGATTTGAAAAAAATATACCGTGCTGCAAGTAGAGAAATTGCCGAAAATTATTTGCTTGAGCTAGAGGAAAAATGGGGAGAAAAATATACTTTAGTTTTGGGAGAATAATTGGGAAAATCTGTCTAGTTATTTTAAATATTCCGGCCCTGTAAGAAAATTAATTTATACCACAAATCCTATTGAAGGGTTACATAGACAGATCAGAAAATTTACTAAAACTAAGGGCTCATTTACTAGCACAAATGCCTTGTATGAACAGGTATATTGTGCTATAAAAAAGGTAGGAGAAAAGTGGGCTATGCCTATACATGATTGGGCTTTGACTATGTCTCAACTTGATATCTTTTTTTCTTATAGAGTTGAATTAAAAATGCGGTTTGACACAGTTTATTTAACCATACGTGTCAAGTTAAGAGATTGTGAGCAAATTTAGAGAAGTTAAGGTAGATACCCTAGTTTTTCTGTACTTGTCTTTTAATGAAAATTGCAACCAAGTTATGGTAAGCTTTTTGAGAAAAATATTTAAGCTTTTAATTTTATTATTTAGTGCTAAAAATAACTCTCTAACCCGTCTTTTTAGCTCAATAAATGCCTTTGTTAAGCTAAGCTCCGTATTTTTTTCAGTTCTGTGCAACCCACTATTCCATGAAATATAAGAATTGCACACAATTTGGCATATAGCTCACATAATACTCTGTATGGCTTTCCTCTCAGCTTATCAAGCCTTATATTACTCTTATATAATTTGAACAATAATTCAATTTGCCATCTTATTCGGTAAACTACTAGTATTTGCTCAGCATTAATCTTACTTTTTGGAACATTAGTTATAAATATCAACCAATTTAGTAACTTTTGGTTCCTTTGAGAAGATCATGTGATCTTGCTAACCTATTAGCCTTTCTTCTTCTAGCCATAGCTTGTTCTTCAGTTAGTTTTTTAAATATAATTCTCACTTTAACCCTTGTCTCTTTTCCTAACAATACCTCCTGTTCTAGAAAAGATCGATCTTCCAAATGTTCTAGTAAATCTATTTTTTGACCTGTCTCTATATCATATATATTCGTATCAGATTTATAACGACTGATAAAATAAGCTCCTGCTTGACTGATCTGCTCAAAAGAACTTGGCACGAAATAACCCAAATCAGATATTAGTAAATCGTTGCTCGATATATTGCTTAAATGGCTTCTATAACCCTGATCTGACCTTATTCCTTCAAGTTATATTAAGCTGGTCTAATGTCTGGTTTAGGTAGTCAAAAACTAATTGTAACTTTATTCCAGACTTAGTATTGCTTTCATAACCACTGTAGCTGGTACCATAACCTTTATACATGTCTTCCATACTGTTAGGTAAGCTAATATAGCTGCTGTCTAATAATTTAATACCTCCAAAGTGCTTCAAGATTCTGCAATCAACTTGTAAGGTATTTTTAAGTAACGTTAAAATACATTCTTTTCATGAATTCCACTGCTTCCTTGGTAAATCTAAAGTCCAGACCTTGTTTTGTTATATTTATCGAGTCTTCATTCAATAATTGACACACTGTCTCTATACTACAATTATCAACTCCCATATTACCCAAAACGATGGCTTTTATGAACGACGAGCCTTTTAGCTTCCTCTTTCTTTTTATGAACCCTGTTTTAGCTGAGATTTTATCTGCTTTTTCATTAAAAAACTCTTTGAGCTTTTTTGAGATGCAAACTATTCTTTTCATTGTATAAGTTCTCCGTTTTCTTTGTTAAATTTAAGAGAACTTATATCTTCTTTTTCTTTTCTTTACATCAACTTTACCTCACTTCTTCTTAACTTGACGCGTATGGTTTATTTAACACTCCCTTTTTGAAAGTTACAGATCGCTAAAAATATTTAAACAACTAATTTTTATAACTTTGTACCAATAAAACTATTCCCACCTTAATTATCAAACAGTAACGTATAGAACTACAAACTTTTGTATATTAAGAAATTGTTTAAATTGCATACCTGGCTACTATGTCCCCTACTTCCAAGATAAAGTACCTTTCACTAAAAAATATTGAATTTAATTTTTGTAATCACTTAAGTCTAGTATTATTTTGTTAATGTATCGTTCATTTGCATCCTTGATGATAAATTTTATACCATTTTTATATCTTATAACTTCATCTACAGAAGGTACCTTACCAGCAATTGAAAGAACCAAACCACTAAGTGTGGCATAATGCTCTTCAGAGTCACATAACTCTATTTTTAGATTTTCCTCTATATCCTTTATAAGGGCCCTTGCCGATATTTCAAACTTATTTTGAGATGATTCAGTAATGGTGTGTTCTGAATTTGCCTCATTCTCGTTATCAATATTTGGTATCAATTCTTCTATAAGATCATTTATCGAAATTAAACCATCAGTTCCGCCATATTCATCCAGTACAATAGCTAAATATGACTTGGAAGATTTCATTCTAACAAAAAGATTTGTTGCTTTCATTGAGGCTGGGACAAATATTACATTTTGTATAATAGTTTCTCAGATTAAAATCTTTATTCTTATTGAAAATGATATCTTTTACGTAAAAAAAGCCTATTACGTTGTCAAAGTTATTCTTATAAGTTGGTATCTTAGCATGGTAAGTGTTTTTCACCTTCTTTATTACCTCATCCTTGCTCGATTCAATGTCTACTGCACATATCTCCTTACGTGGAGTCATTATATCCATGATACTACAATCACGGAATTTTAATAGACTATTAAGTATGTCAAGACCTGACAGATCACCCATTAATGCCTCAGTCGCACATTTTTTTAACACAGAAGTTTTGTTGAAGAGAAAGAGAAAAATTCTGTATGCTATTTTTTCTACTAAAGTTCTTTTCTTATTCAATTTATTCCCTTCAATGGTGAAAATATCTTTAGATAAGGTCTATCAAGAAAACTGTTATTAAATGTTTAATAAGCATGTGAATAATGTCAAATTAATTTGTGAATTATTTGTTGACATAAAATACTAACAATTGATCAACAATTTTTTCAATGACATATACATAATTATATAACAATCCATGATAGTAAAGCTTTTTTCCATAAAAGAAAATTACTAACATTCTAGACATCTTACTTATACACATAAATCATAAAGGAAAATCAATAGTATAGAGAAGTTATTAACATATTTATCCACAAGCTAAGTAATACTAACTTTTACTGAATTTTAAGTTAATAACAATTTATTGATAGAACTACTACTACTGTTATACTTTAGTTTAGATAAAAAGTAGATAAAGTAGATTGAAAAGAAGTAAAGCAAAAATAGCAAGAATCATCAGCCAAAACGAGTCAGATGAAAAAGTTCCTATTTGGTTAATGCGTCAGGCTGGTAGGTCTCTTCCTGAGTATCGGAAGGCAGTGGAAAACATGAATAATTTCATGGAGATATGTTATAGCACAGATTTGGTAACAGAGTTAACGTTACAACCAATAAGAAGGTTCAACATGGATGCAGCGATAATTTTTTCTGATATTTTGATAATAGCTGACATTTTAGGTTGTAATGTAAATTTTATTCGAGGTGTGGGTCCAATAATAAGACCTATAGAAAGTGCTAAAGAATTGAAGAGTCTACAAGGAATTGAATCTAACACATTACCAATCCTAAATGCTATAAAAGAAGTAAGAAGCCAGTTGCCAGAAGAAAAATCGCTTATAGGCTTTGCTGGAGGGCCGTGGACGGTAGGTTCATACATCATAGAGGGCGGTGGTAGTAAAACTTTTTCCAAGGTGCTAAATTTTTGTCCATTGGCACTAGAGGAAATAATAAAAAAAATAACGGAAGCGACAATTATTTATCTGATCAAACAGATAGAGTTTGGAGCAGATGTTATTCAGTTATTTGACAGCAATGCTGGTGTATTGAAGGGAAAACTATTTGAAAGATACATCATCAAGCCAACAAAGGAAATTGTTTTGGCAATAAAGAGTAGATTTCCTAATTTTCCAATAATAGGTTTTCCGCGCTCTGCTGAAAATCTTTATACAGATTACTGCGAACAAACAGGCGTATCTGCAGTAAGTATAGATTATAATGTTCCAATAGAATGGGCGAAAGAAAATCTAAAAATTCCTCTGCAAGGGAACCTTAATCCTAGTCTTTTGGCCTACAATAAGTCAGAAGCAATTGAAGAAGCAAAGCGTATAATAGATTGTTTTAGAGGGTTACCTTTTATATTTAATCTTGGACATGGAGTGCTTCCTGATACTCCGGTTGAAAATATTGCTGAATTAGTGGACCTAGTAAGAAACTACTAAAACTCTTGTATGAAAAGCCTTTATGAGGGTGGAATGAAAACCTTACTTGACAAACCTCATTCTCTTCCTTACTATAACGATAGGAGTATTCATCCTTGTTTTTGGGCTCAACGACAAAATTCAGTAAAAAAACTCAAATATTTATTGGCAAATTACAAAAAATTATAGCGGCTGCATGTCTTTTTTATTTTTTCTACATTCAGCCAAATCGCTCTTATTTTAAGCGTTAGCACATTATTACAGTGCCAATTTACATTATTAAAACTCGCTATACAGGGGTTTATTTGCCTTTTTCAATTTATTAAGCTTTTTAATATCTATATTTAAGAATACAAAAATACCAACCTTTATGTAAAATAATAAAACTTCTAGCTTTTTTGTTGTGTAGAGTTTATCATTTTTATTTAACTTTAGTGAGATTATGTCAGACCTTGCAAAAAGGATGTCTCTGATAAAACCGTCGCCTACAATTGCTGTGACCGATAAGGCAAACAGACTAAAAAGCGAAGGAAAGAAAATTTGCGTTTTAGCTGCGGGAGAGCCGGATTTTGACACTCCAGATCATATAAAAAAGGCAGCTATTCAATCGATAAATGAAGGCAAAACTAAATATACTGCTGTTGATGGAACGCATGAGCTTAAAGGGGCAATAATCAATAAGTTAAAAAGGGATAACAATCTAGAATATACACTGAACCAAATTTGTGTCGGCGCAGGTGCTAAGCAGGTGTTATTCAACTTATTTATGGCAACAATTGACCCTGGAGATGAGGCTATAATACCAGCTCCTTATTGGGTTTCGTATGTTGATATGGTAAATCTTTTTGGCGGACTGCCAGTTATTGTAGAGTGCAAACAAAACTTTAAGCTTACACCGGAGTTACTGGAAAGCAATATAACTGAGAAAACTAAATGGTTAATTCTTAATTCACCGAACAATCCAGCAGGAATTGTCTATACATATGATGAATTGAAAAGCATAGCGAGAGTATTGCTTAAACATCCACATGTGAATGTTGTTACAGATGATATTTATGAGCACATAGTATACGACGAAAAGTTTTTTACCATTGCTAAGATTGAGCCAAAACTTTATGATAGAGTTTTTGTGGTCAATGGAGTATCAAAAGCCTATGCAATGACTGGCTGGAGAATAGGTTATATTGCAGGTAGGAGTGATATAGTAAAAGCTATTTCTACACTGCAGTCTCAAAGTACTTCTAACCCAAATTCAATAGCACAAGCGGCAGCAGTTGAAGCGTTAAACGGTGATCATAGTTTTTTGAAAGAAAGAACAAAAATCTTTAGGGACCGTAGAGATTTTGTAGTAAAAAAGCTAAATTCTGCTTCAGGCTTGTCAGCATCTATTCCACAAGGTGCATTCTATTTGTTTGTCTCATGTGAAGGTTTATTGGGTAAGAGTACGAAAAGTGGTAAAGTAATAAATAGTGATCTTGATTTTGCCGAATATTTATTAGAAGATCATTTAGTTGCTGTTGTTCCAGGAATTGCATTTGGTCTGAAAAATTTTATCAGAATTTCTTATGCAACCTCTCAGGAACAATTAGAAATTGGATGTGATAGTATTACTAAAGCATGCGAAATGCTAAGTTAACTTTTTAATATTCCTATATATAATATTTCAGTAAGATAGAGTTGATTTATGGCTTGGGTGTATTTGCTATTAGCTGGTTTGGTTGAAATAATATGGACCACAGCACTGAAATATAGCAATGGCTTTACTCGTGTTATACCTGTAGTAATTATTTTAGTTAGCGGTTCTGTGAGTCTTTACTGGCTATCGTTAGCAATGAAGTCTATTCCTCTTGGAACATCTTATGCAGTTTGGACTGGTATAGGCTCTATAGGTGCAGCGATAATAGGAATAATGTTTTTTAATGACCCAGTAAATTTGGGGCGTTTATTTTCCCTTGCTTTGGTAGTGCTGGGTATCATAGGATTAAAAGTATTTTCCAATTAAAAAAAATTAAGTACGTCTATTTTACCATTTCAGGACTTTCTACTAAAGTTGCTTTGGATTTTTCAGTTCTCGAAGAGGGCATTCCTATTGATTTAGAAAGTACCTTTCTAATGTTCAATATTTCATTTTTCTCATTTTGTTGGATTAAGTTAATATCGTTTATTTTATTCACTAAATCTTTTCCTTCCTTTAAAATTTTTAAATCGCTTTCGTTGATGTGATGCTCATCGTTAAATTCTGCAACGATCTCTTTCTTCTTTGGATGAGTGTTTAAGAATTCCATCACCTGATATTTGGCGAAGGCTTGAACAAATTTCTTATTAAATCTTGAATCGTTATGTAATTCTTCTAGGCTTTCATCATATTGTTTTGCTTCGTTTATAGTAAGCTTTATTATTTCTTCTACGCTGCTTAAGAGTTCCCTGTACAACTTGTCGTATCTATTGCCTGTGTGTGCGGTAAATGTTTGTTCAATGTATTTTGTTGTGTAGTTTTGTAGTGTGTTGTCTGCTGTGTTTATATTCATTCACTCACCTTGCTTTTATATTATATTTTACACACGAAAAGGTTAATATTTAGTTAACTGTAGCGTTTCTGATACTGAATTTCATTGAAAATTATATTATTTAAAATATAATTGTTATCACGAAATAAAAGCGTAAGTAAAATGAATTTTGTAACAAAACTAAAACTTATAGTAAAAAAAATAAAGCTTAAGATGAACAAGGGTAAAATTATAAAAATCCTTATCATCTGTGGTATAATTTTTTTCATATACCTTATCCATGAACCAGTTATAGATATGCTAAAAGGTCTCTTTTAGAAAGATACTCGGATTAGAGTAGCTATCTACAAAAGTGTTGCTCCTTGCTGATAAAATACCTATAATCCTGTTTTTAGGTAATATCAGCATTGCAGAGAAACTTTTTCATATGGTTGCTAGCATCACTATTTTATGCATACCAGTATATATTACGTGTAATTCCAAATATAATCGCACCTGGATTAATAACGAAATTTAACATAAGTATTACAGATGTTGGTCAATTTGGTGGGCTATATTATATAGGCTATACGCTTGCTCACATACCTGTTGGTCTTGCCCTTGATAGATTTGGGCCAAAGTTTGTTTTGCCTGCGTGTATTGTCTTAACGTTTGCTGGGACATTACCACTAATATGCTTTGATGAGTGGTATTACTCAATACTTGGTAGAATGATTGTTGGAGTTGGGTCATCTGCTTCGGCAATTGGGCTCTTTAAAGTTGCAAGTATGTATTTCTCACAAGAAAAATCAGCAAGGATGGCTAGTTTATCTATAATAATAGGGTTACTGGGAGCTATTTATGGTGGATTACCTCTAGACTTCTTGCTCAATAAATTTGGTTGGAATTATGTTATATATACTTTCTCAGCGTTTGGTTGTTTGCTTGCTCTGTTGTTGCTTTTAATAACGCCAAAAAGTAACATAGAGGAGAGTAGAAATGACAACATACTTCAAGATTTAAAGACTGTACTTTTCAATAAACATATCATTCTAATCAGCTTTTTTGGTGGCTTAATGGTTGGACCATTAGAAGGTTTTGCTGATGGTTGGGCAAAAGCGTTCTTATGTGAAGCATATCAAATGACCGGGGATCTGGCATCTTCGCTTTCTTCCCTTATGTTTATAGGTATGGGGGCTGGATCATTCTTTCTCGCTTATTTACTGGAGAAGTATCCAGACAAACATTACGAGGTGATTATTGCGTGTTCTTTTGCAATGATCGCTAGCTTTCTTTTGCTTTTTACACAAGTTGGCGGTTTATATATTGCATTACCTACACTTCTTGTTATCGGCTTTGCATCTGGGTATCAGGTAATTACTATTTACAAGGCAATAAGTTATGTAAACAATAACTTGGTAGGCTTGGCCACAGCTGTATCAAACATGATAGTTATGGTTTTTGGCTATTTTTTTCATACTGGAATTGCAAAAATAATAGACTTATGTTGGAATGGAACGGTAATACAAGGAAATCCTTTGTATGGTACTGATTTGCTGGTAAAAGCAATATCAATTATTCCTGTATGTCTGCTTTTGGCTGTTTTTGGATTTATGTGGTTAAGGAAAAGGTCTTATGACAATTGCTTCAGAAAGGATTTGTAACTCTGGAAATAATTTAAAGTCTTGTGATAATGAAGTTTATCTCTCTATAGAGAAGGAACTGCAGCGTCAAAGATCGCAGTTGCAATTGATTGCATCGGAGAATTTTGCAAGTAAAGCAGTGATGGAAGCACAGGGTTCTTTTCTGACTAATAAATATGCAGAAGGTTATCCTGGTAAAAGATATTACTGTGGCTGTGAGTATGTAGATGAAGTTGAAAATCTGGCTATAGAAAGGCTTTGTAAGCTGTTTGGTGTTAAATTTGCAAACGTTCAACCTCACTCTGGTTCTCAGGCAAATCAAGCAGTGTTTGCTTCACTACTTGCTCCGGGTGATACAATACTTGGATTGTCACTGAATTGTGGTGGACATTTAACTCATGGTGCAGCACCAAACCTTTCTGGTAAGTGGTTTAAGTCGATCCAGTATACAGTTAATAGAGACACTTACCTGCTTGATATGGATGAGGTGGAAAGGCTAGCGCTGGAGCATAAACCGAAGCTAATCATTGCTGGTGCTTCTGCTTATCCAAGAGAAATAGATTTCGAGCGCTTTCGCAAAATTGCGAATAAAGTTGGTGCATATCTGCTTGCAGATATTGCTCACTATTCAGGGCTTATTGCTGCAGGTTGTTACCCATCACCTGCCAAATATGCGCATGTTATAACTTCAACAACTCACAAGACTCTACGAGGTCCTCGTGGCGGAGTGGTAATGACAAATGATGAAGCGTTACATAAAAAAATTCAGTCTGCAGTTTTTCCAGGGTTGCAAGGTGGACCGCTTATGCATGTGATAGCTGCAAAAGCTGTTGCATTTAAGGAAGCATTAGCGCCAGAGTTTAAAACTTATAGTAAAAAAGTTGTGGAAAATGCGAAAGTGTTAGCTCAAGCGCTGCAAGGGCATGGGCTGAACATTATAACCGGTGGCACTGACTCTCATATAGTGCTAGTTGATTTAAGATCACGGAAATTGACTGGAAAAGACGTTGTGAATAGCCTTGAAAGAGCTGGCATTACCTGCAATAAAAACTCCGTGCCGTTTGACACAGAAAAACCAACCATTACTTCAGGGCTCCGTTTTGGTACCGCTGCTGAGACAACACGCGGACTTGAGAAAAAAGATTTTAAAGAGATAGCTGATCTGATAAATGAAATAATTCAGGGATTAATTGATGGAAATAGCCTTGATATTGAAAGAGCAGTAAAAACTAAAGTTGAAAGGATTTGTAGTAATTTTCCTATTTATTAATTTATTTGGCATTCAAATTTCCTTCCTTTACTTTGGATTAAACTATTGTATAGTGATTTTATAGCTCTTTAATTTTATGATAAATGTACCTAGCATAGAGAGTTGTGATTTTCACAATAAAAATGTTCTGCTCAGGGTTGACTTCAATGTTCCTATAAAAAATGGAAGAATTTGTGATGCCACTCGTATTTTGAGAGCTCTACCTACCATTCAATATTTAGCAAATGCGGGTGCAAAAGTTATTGCTATCTCACATTTTGGGCGTCCAAAAGCCAAAGACAGTAACTTATCGCTAAAAAACGTAGTTGAAACTTTATCGCGGCTGCTAAGCAAAGAAGTGAAATTTATTGATGATTGTATTGGTGAGAGAGTACAAAGAGCAATAAATGCGATGGATGGAGGAGATATAATATTACTAGAGAATCTGAGGTTTTATAAAGAAGAAGAGCAGAATGATTCAAATTTTGCTAAACAATTAGCATCTCTAGCAGATATATATATAAATGATGCGTTTTCTTGCTCTCACAGAGCTCACGCTTCTATTTCACGCATTACGGAATTTTTACCTTCTTATGCAGGATTTTGCTTGCAAGATGAGCTAAAGTATCTTGAGCAAGCTATATCGTTTGACGCTAAACCTATTACTGCGATAGTTGGTGGAGCTAAAATATCAACTAAAATAAAAATGCTTATAAAGCTAGCAGAAAAGGTTGATTACCTTATTCTGGGCGGCGCAATTGCTAATAATTTTTTGTTATTTAATAAAGTTAATATAGGCAAGTCTTTTTTTCAAAATGGCGTTGATGATCTTCTGCACGATATTGTTGAGACGGCAAATAAAAACAATTGCAAAATAGTTGTGCCAGAAGACGTTTTGGTTGCAGTAAATTCTGATTATAGCACTGGCGTTTTAAGAAAAACTGAATCCATTTTGGACGGTGATATAATTTTAGATATCGGACCTCAAACTTTAAGCACAATAAGCGGTATAATAGCAAGCAGTAAAACTCTGCTGTGGAACGGACCTATTGGTGTTTTTGAACATTCAGCTTTTGCAAATGGTACAGTAGAGGTGATGAGAGTAGTAAGTGATTTGACACACGAAGGAAAATTAACCAGTGTAATAGGGGGAGGAGATAGCCTATCTGCAGTAAATGCTGCAGGTCTTGCCGATAAAGATTTTACATATATTTCAACTGGTGGGGGAGCGTTTTTAAGTTGGCTAAGTGGTGATGAGATGCCAGGACTGCGATCAACATTAGATTAAAACTTTTTTAAGTTGTTGCTTATACCCTAGCTTCTTTGTGAATATGATTATGTCGAAAATAGCTAAGTTAATCTTGTGCTTGATAATACCAGTAATAGGATTTGTTTTTTACATTAAGGAGCACTATCTTGATGGTACAAATTCACGAATTAGTTTTGAGCCGTTTTTCAAAACAGATTCTTCAGATCCAGACTATATTCCACCACTTCAGGAGCTGACTGATTTTGATAGAGGAGTATTAAGAGTTTGTGGAGATTGGGGAACACACCCTGATGAAGAAGATTTCAGAATTTTACTTGATTGTCCGCAGCATCAAGAAGTGCTGAAAAGGATATACGATAAGCTCGATCATCAAGTGGCTACACCAAATGCAGGCTTGGGGTTATTTAAAGATGAATTGACTAAGATTTGGTTTACAAATAGCGGAGTTGAGAAAGAAACTATAGGATTTGGACATATTTTTTGTGGTGAACCAGATAGATTGGGACTTGGTGGTATGCATTTTGTAGGTAGATATGTTGAGGCTCAAGAAAATAAGTGGGCGGGTGCAATTTGGGGTAATAAATCTCTGTGCAATAAATTAGATATTAAGCCACCTGTTTACACGTTTGGAATGAAATACTTAGGTAAGGGTGGAGAAGTAAAAGTTAAGTGCCCAAATGGGTATGCACATAACCTTCATGCTGATGATATTTTAGTTTCTGCAACTAAGGCGTTTAAGGAATTGGGAAAAGATGGAATGTGTCTGTATAAAATGGAAGATGCCAATTATCAATCAGTGTTTGTGAGAAAGAATGACGCTATACTTACGTTCTATCCTGACTTAACACCAAAATGTAATGATAAAAGTACTAATTGTAGCTGTAGCAAGCCTTGATTAGCTGAAAAAAAGTAAACATTTTATGCGTATTATGTTAATTTAGTTATATTGTGGGCAATTTGTAAAGCTGCATGAGACTTATAGTAAAAAAATGTTTGTCTGTTTTATTTCTGTTGCTGCTTGTAGCGCCTCTTGTATATGGACAACAATCTTGTTTAAGTGATATTGAGAACGATTTTCAAGATTTGAAAACATCATTAAAAAATCCAATATTTTTAGATCCTGCACCGAGTTTAAATTATGATGATAGAGAAGGCAAAAAAGTGTTGATGGTGGTGGTGCACCATACCGAATCACCAACATTAAAAAGCACAAAATGCGCATTAAATTCTTCAGGGATATCAGTACAGCTTATTGTTGATAGAGATGGTAGCATTACTCTGATGGTTCCACTTGAAAAACGAGCATGGCATGCTATAGTATTTTCTAAAATGGATGATAAAGTTCCATTATGGTAT
>NZ_JAFEVH010000013.1:0-16282 GCF_048054155.1 Wolbachia endosymbiont of Nasonia giraulti | reverse complement strand
ATACTTTATTATACCTTTATCATTTACTTTAGGAAATACTATAGTATAATATTAACATGTAACTATAAATTTTATATTAAATATAGTATATCTTCTTTTCAGAATAACATAAAAAATCAAGCTACCCATACCCTCTCCTAGCATTTGGTTAACCAGCAATCATTTATCGCTCTGCCGTAAGAAGTGTAGCCACTGCCAAGTATAGCTTCCCAGGCTTTGTTGAATAGCGAGTAGAGATGGGAGGCTTTGTTGAATGGCAAGGAATGAGGAGGAGTAATGAAAGGAATTTACGAGGCAAATTTGAAAATAGGCATACCTATATCAGTAAAGTTATTAATCAAATAGCATTTTAAAAGCACCTCTTGAGAGCGATTTACCTCAGATTTATTCTTAAAACTAAATCCAAATGTTTTTTTGAGCCTCAGGAAAAAACTCTCGATACGTGAACGTATTTCATACCTTGTCTTCTTTTTCCAGTGGGTAAGTTTTCCTTATACTAATGTTGTTGTTTCTTTCTGATAGATAATCTATATTGCTGCAGATTTTTGCATTTTTTCTTGGCTTTATGATGGGTTTCAAATTGTATTGATTGCACAACTTATATAAATTATCTGTATCATAAGCTCCATCTGCACGCAGAGACTTAATCTTATAGATATCACCCATTTCCTTTAGTATTTTAGATGCTATCATGTGAAAGAAAATTAGTATATCGAATTGCTATTGCCTTTTTGCTGTTTACGTCCAAAGCAACATGTAGCTTTCTTCTTTGATCTGTACCATTATACTTCCTTATCTTGGCGTTATCTTTGTTATGTTGAGTACTGTTACTATAAATATGCATTACAGTACTATCTATAGCAATTTCAATATTCTCTATGTCATTTTTATCTGTTCTGTGGTCACATAATTTCAAATTAAGTTTGATGAGAAGCTTGTGAATACTTGGAGATTCTTCACTATACTTTGTAAATATCCTTTTATAAATCCAACTGCTTGCCTTAAGCCTATTCTAAATAGATTAACGACTATATGTACTGCAATAACAACCTTATCGCTATAAATCTCCAGGAATTTTTTCTGAACTTTCGTACCAGTTTTCTATAGCTTCATCGATAAAATGAAAGACATTTCCTCTTTTTTCTAAAAATTGATTATACTCTTTAATGATTACTGACTTTCATCTTCTTTGGCATATACTCTACAAAATGTTCATTTCTTAATAAAGTAACCACTTTCTTTAGATTTTCTCCCTTTTTTCTCCCATCTCTACTCGCTATGCAACAAAGCCAACTCGGGTTACCTTACTATGTTGTCAGCATCTTTGAGTAAGTAATGTTAATAAAAAATGAGTAAATGATCTATTTAATATTAAAAAGATATTGAATATGGATAAATTGAGTCAAGATACAAAAAACAAGCTGCATTTTTGGTGGCTTATAACAGTAATAGTATGTATTATTGCTACCTATTATTACATGAAGGCAAAAGCTGCAGATAATTATAAAACGATATTACGCATTGCTTCTCAAAATTGTAACTTAGAAACTGTAAAATTCTCAGTAAAAAATTTATTAGATACTGATACACACATGCCTAAGTTAACTGCGTTACATTACGCTGCAGAAGGGGATGTTTAGAGATAGTTAGGTTTTTAATAGATGAGGGAGTTAACGTAAACATTATTAACAAGTATGTAAGCACAGCACTACATAATGCTGCATATTATGGTGATTTAAGGATTATCAAATTTTTGCTAGAAAAAGGCGCTAATCCTAACATTATAAACGATGATGGAAAAAAACCTAGAAATGTAGCTGTGTTAAGGTCAAGGCATAACAAAGATAAGCCCTACGATCAAATATTCAACCACTATGGATTTCAATCCATAGTGGTTGAATGCTGAATGACTTTAAGTTTAAAATTGAGAAAGTAGTTGTTATATATATCAGCAAGTATGAGTTAAATTTGTATTATGGACTTGAATAAATTTACCGAAAAAGCAAAAAGCCTCATCCAGAGCGCTCAAATGAAAGCATTGGGAGCTGGGCATCAGATTTTTATGCCTGAACATTTACTTAAAGTAATGCTTGAAGATGAGTCAGGTTTAGTTCAGGATTTGATAGGCACTTGTGGTGGAAATATTCAGAATATTTCTGATGCTGTGAGTAGTACAATTAAAAAGTTTCCAGTGGTTGGAGGACCAGGTAGTGGTGGACTTCAGCTTTCAAGAGAGGTAGCAAAAGTTTTTGATGATTCAATTGGTATTGCGAGGAGAAATAAAGACACATTTGTTACTGTTGAGCGGTTGCTGCAGGGCCTTGCTGCACAAAAAGATGAAATTGTAGGTAAAATTTTAGCAGAAGGTGGTGTAACACCGCAAAAATTAAATTCAGTTATTGCAGAAATGAGAAAAGGTGGCAGTGCAGACTCTCCAAATAGCGAGGAAAAATTAAATGCGGCAAAGAGGTATACAAAAGATATTACAGAGCTTGCTATGCAAGGTAAGCTTGATCCTGTAATTGGTCGTGATGAGGAAATCAGAAGAACTATGCAGGTATCGTTGAGGCGAACAAAAAATAATCCAGTACTGATAGGTGAACCTGGTGTTGGAAAAACTGCAATAGTTGAAGGTTTGGCAAACAGAATTGTTGCAAATGATGTACCACTTGGTTTGCGTGATGCAAAAGTTTTAGCTTTGGATCTTGGTGCATTAATTGCTGGAACAAAATTTAGAGGGGAGTTTGAAGAGAGACTAAAAGCAGTGATTAATGAGATTTCAAAAGCAGAGGGAAAAGTTATTTTGTTTATAGATGAGCTTCATACTTTAGTGGGAGCAGGAGCGACAAGTGGCGCGATGGATGCTTCAAATCTGCTCAAGCCTGCTCTTGCGCGTGGAGAAATTCGCTGTATAGGGGCTACAACTTTGGATGAGTATCGTCAACATATAGAGAAAGACCCTGCGCTTGCAAGGCGTTTTCAGCCTGTGTTTATTTCTCAACCGACTGAGACTGATACTATTTCAATACTGAGGGGTTTGAAGGAGAGGTATGAGGTGCACCATGGTATTAGAATCACAGATGGTGCAATAATCGCTGCTGCAACGCTTTCTAATAGATATATAACAGATAGGTTTTTACCTGATAAAGCGATCGATTTAATTGATGAAGCAGCAAGTAGGGTTAGAATTGAAATGGACAGCAAGCCTGAGGTTGTTGATGAGCTTGAAAGAAAGATTATACAGCTGAAAATTGAGTCAGAGGCTTTGAAAAAAGAAAGTGATGAAAACTCTAAGCAACGTTTAAAAAAGATAAATGAGGAAATTGAGAGTCTAAACAGTAAATTTGCTGACTTAAGCAGTAAATGGCAGATGGAAAAGAATAAAATAGCTAAAATACAAGAAACTGCTGAAAAATTGGATAACGCGAGGAAAGAGCTAGAATTGGCTCAGCGCAATGGAAATTTAGGAAGGGCAGGGGAGTTGATGTATGGTGTGATTCCTCAACTTGAAAATGAGTTAAAAAATCAGGAAAAAGTTACTGATAGTTTCCTAAAGAAAGAAGTTACTGAGAGTGATATTGCAAATATTGTTTCAAAATGGACAGGCATTCCAGTTGATAACATGATGCATAGTGAAAAGGAAAAGCTCCTTAATATGGAAAATGAAATAGGAAAAAGAGTAATAGGGCAGAGAGATGCAATTGAAGCTATAAGTAATGCAGTAAGGCGCTCCCGTTCTGGTGTTCAGGATACTAATCGACCTTTTGGTTCATTTTTATTCTTAGGTCCAACCGGAGTTGGAAAAACAGAGTTAGCAAAATCTCTTGCCGAATTTTTGTTTGATGATCAATCAGCACTTCTACGCTTTGATATGTCAGAGTATATGGAAAAACACTCCGTTTCAAAGTTAATTGGTGCGCCTCCAGGATATGTTGGTTATGAACAAGGTGGCAGATTAACCGAAGCAGTAAGGAGAAGACCATATCAGGTAATTTTGTTTGATGAGATAGAAAAGGCAAATCCAGATATATTTAATATATTACTGCAGATTTTGGATGAAGGTAGACTCACCGATAGCCATGGCAAATTAATTGATTTTCGCAATACCATACTGATTTTAACTTCTAACCTTGGCGCTGAGATAATGCTAAGAGGAACTACCGAATCTGTGAAAGATGAGGTGATGAAAATAGTTAAGTCAGCGTTTCGTCCAGAATTTTTAAATAGACTGGATGAAATTATTATATTCCACAGCTTAACCAAAGATGACATTGATAAAATTATAGATGTTCAATTCTCTTATTTACAAAAGATGCTTGCTAAGCGTAAACTGAGTATTAGTTTATCGCAAGAAGCTAAAGAACTAATAGCACAAACTGGATATGACCCTGAATATGGAGCGCGGCCTCTGAAAAGGGTAATACAAGAATGCATTCAAAATAATCTAGCTAAGTTAGTTTTATCGGGGGAAATAGTAGAAGGAGATGAGCTAATAGTGTATACTTCTGGTAACGAAATCTTAGTTAAAAAGATCTAGATTCGCTGTGTATTTTTGTTTTGAAAAATGTGTATAAATCATAATGTTAATGTTGAGTCTTTATTTAAGCTAGTTGATCAAGGGAATAAAAAAGAGAAAGAAAAAATTAAAGAGTTTATACAGTACTTTTATAATTTTGTTTATAATAGTGACCTAAAAGTCAACGATAAATTTCTTTTATACATTGCAGAGGATGCATACAACTTCATTCTTAAAAAAGAAAAAGAAGAAAGTAAATTAGCAGTAAGTAATGTAAATGATATTTCAGGAATAGAGGGCAATTTCACTATAATTAAAATCACAAATGATGACATGCCCTTTTTAGTGGATTCTGTCATTTCCACTATTAAGTCACACGGTTTAACTATATGCTATTATAGTAACAGCATAATTAATGTTCAAAGAAAAAATAGCCTAATAGATAAAATTCATCTTTTGGAAGAAAGTAATGGAATCAAAGAGTCAGTAATATATGTAATTATTAAAGGCATAAGTGGTAGCTTTGTTGATACACTAGAAGAATCTCTACGAAAGACGCTAAAAGCAGTTAACTGCGTTGTAAAGGACTGGCAATTGATGCTCAAGAAGCTTCTTGAGCATCCGGCATTGGATGCTGGAGGCAGAGATTTTCTAGCTTGGTTGAAAAATAACAATTTTGTATTTTTAGGTTATCAAGAATACATTACTAATAAAGAAGGAAAGCTTGCTCTAAGTGGTAAGGAGAGCCTCGGGTTAATGAGAGCAAGTGAAGAGTACCAAAATTCATCAATTTTTTCTGAAAGCTTGAATTCTTTATACATACTAAGATCAGACCTAATCTCAATAGTTCATCGGCGTACCTATATGAATTGTATAGGAGTGAAAGAATTTAATGATCAGGGTGATGTAATAAGGGAACAGCATTTTTTTGGGCTATTTACTTCTATAGCAGAAGTGCAAGATATTCGAACTATTCCGGTAATAAAGGATAAGGTTACAACAATAGAAAAAAAGGCAGGATTTGTTCCTGGTGGCCATAACAATAAAGCTTTAATTTCCATTTTACAGGCATTTTCTTGTGACGAATTATTCCAATCAAATGAAGACGAGTTATTTGAAATTTGCACCTCGATCATGTCTCTTGCGATTAGACCAAGAGTCAAATTATTTTTGAGAAAGGTAGGGAACTTTATTAGTTGCATAGTATTGATACCGATGCGTTATGCTAGCGCTAGGCTAATGTTCAAGATACGTGATATATTGAAGGATGAAACAAGTGCAGAAAGTTCAGATATTTATAACAATCACATTATCAATGAATATGATTTGATGAAATTACACGTGGTGCTAAGAACCAAAAGCGCTAGCGTTTTTGATGATGAAGTTTTGTGTATCGAAAACAAGTTAAGAAACATTACAGAAAAGTGGGAAGATCGTTTTATAGACAATTTATATAATACTTTTAGCACTGTTGAGGATATATTTATCCGCTATTGCAAGGCATTTCCGATAAGTTATCAAGAGAATTTTGAACCTCATGATGCGTATTATGATATGAAAAAATTGGAGATAGTGAGAAAGAAAAAAGTCAGCGAAGTTGATTTGAGGCTTACTCGTGACAATCTCAACTATCAATTGAAGGTTTACACTCCAAGCAACGGAGGCCTTGAATTGTCAAAGATATTAAAGGTTACTAAGAATTTAGGGGCTAAGATTCTATCTCATAATGGTTATTATATAGAAAT
Organism: Wolbachia endosymbiont of Nasonia giraulti; assembly: GCF_048054155.1. Lineage (NCBI taxonomy): Bacteria > Pseudomonadati > Pseudomonadota > Alphaproteobacteria > Rickettsiales > Anaplasmataceae > Wolbachia > Wolbachia endosymbiont of Nasonia giraulti. Next base: position 10,021 of record NZ_JAFEVH010000013.1, on the reverse strand, counting down.
CAACGGTGGAATATGGATACATCATTTTGTGTTGTCAAGAGTTGATGAATTAATAGACAACATTACTTTAAAAGAGCAGTTTGAGGTAACACTTGTAAAAGTGTTCAGCAAGGAAATAAAAAATGACTATTTTAACAGCTTGATCATTATTGCTGGGCTCGAGTGGAAGGAAGTGCTTCTGATTAGAGCGCTAAGCGCCTACCTAAAGCAGACATCATTTAGCTATAACCCAGAATATATCCAGAAAGTAGTATCAGAGTATCCAAAAGTAGTAAGGTATTTAGTAGAATTATTTCATTCAAGATTTGATACTAAAATAGATATTGATAGGGCAGAAACTACTAGCATTTTGATAGAAAAAATTGAAGAACTACTAAAAGAGATCAGCAACGTTTCACATGATTACGTTTTGCGTTCGATATTTAACTTGATAATGGCAATTTTGAGAACCAGTTATTATCAAGATGATAAGCCATACTTATCTATCAAATTTGATTCAAGTAAAATAAATGGTTTACCTGACCCGCGCCCATACCGTGAATTGTATGTTTATTCAAACCTTTTTGAGGGAATACATCTAAGAGGAGGGAAGTTGGCTCGTGGTGGTTTGAGATGGTCGGATAGAACGGAAGATTTTCGCACTGAAGTTTTGGGACTCATGAAAGCCCAGATGACAAAAAATGCGGTCATTGTACCTGTTGGCGCAAAGGGTGGGTTTGTAATAAAGCAAGTTTATAAAGACAAAAACATTTTAAGGGAGAAAGGTGTTGAATGCTATAAGAATTTCATCAGAGGAATGCTTGATATTACTGATAATGTAGTTGATGGCAAAATAACTCCACCAGAAAATGTGATTAGGTATGACGAAGATGATCCATATTTGGTAGTTGCAGCAGATAAAGGCACTGCTTCATTTTCTGATTATGCAAACGAAATATCCTCTGAATGTAACTTTTGGCTCGAAGATGCATTTGCATCTGGTGGATCAGCAGGTTATGACCACAAAAAGATGGGTATTACAGCAAGAGGTGCATGGATTGCAGCACAACGCCATTTTTGGAGAATGAATAAGGATATTTACCAGGATACAACTGTTATTGGAATTGGAGATATGGCTGGCGATCTGTTTGGAAATGGCATACTGCTTTCAAGAAATATACGTTTAATCGGCGCATTTAACCATATGCATATTTTCATTGATCCAAATCCTGATTCAGCAAAGGGTTTCGCAGAGCGTAAACGCCTTTTTGAATTACCGTTTTCAACTTGGATGGATTACAGCAAAGATTTGATTTCTCGTGGTGGCGGGGTATTTGAGCGTAGCAGCAAGCAAGTAGACATTTCTCAAGAAATGAAAAAGTGCTTTGATATAACGGAAGATACACTATCTCCAAATGACTTGATCCGATATCTGCTCAAGGCAAAAGTGGATTTCATATGGAATGGAGGAATTGGCACATTCGTTAAGGCAAAGAGTGAAAGTCACGGTATGGTTGGTGATAAAGCAAACGATGAATTAAGAGTAAACGGTCAGGATATTAGAGCTTCTATGTTTATAGAGGGTGGTAACCTTGGTTGCACGCAGCTTGGAAGGGTAGAATATGCTAAAATAGGTGGGTATATCAATGCAGATTTTATTGATAATTCAGCAGGAGTAATATGTTCTGATCTTGAAGTTAATATCAAAATTGCTTTTATGAAAGTAGGGAAAATTTCCTTAGAAAAAAGGAATGAAATACTGACTAGCATGATAGACGATGTTGCATTTAAGGTGCTTGAAGACCATAACAGGATTGAAACAAAAGCATTGCTTCTTGAGTGCTTACAAGCTAAAGAAAGATTAGAGCAGCACCATAAATTATTACTCAGTTTAGAGAAATTTGGGCTGCTAAACCGAGATGTAGAATTTCTTCCAGCTGAAGAAGAGGTAGCAAGAATGTTAACTGATGGAGAAGGTTTCTGTTCTCCTCAGCTTTCTGTTCTGATGTCTTATGCAAGAACAGCAATAAAAAATGAAGTTATACACTCTGAGCTACCTGAAAAAGATTTTTTGTGCCGTGATTACTTACTAAATTACTTTCCACAAAGGATGGTAACAGAGTTCAAGGATTCCATATTGAAACACCAACTTTGTAGGGAAATTATTTCTACTTGCATTACAAACGATGTAGTAAATAGGATGGGCTGTATATTTATTAATAATTTGGTTGAGAGTACTGGAATTAAAGTACATGAAGCAGTTAACATATATATCGTTGTTAATCACCTATATAATTTAAGTAGCCTTTGGCAGAAAATTGATGAATTGGATGGAAAAATTGATGTTGATTCATATTTGCAAGTAGTGAGAAGTGTGCAAAAATTTATTGGTAGGGTATCATTTTGGTTAGTAAAAAATCTTGGTAAGCTTAATCTTGTAGAACTAGATGGTGTTACAAAATTTAGGGGTGCAATTGAAACTTTAGGCCATGATATTTTAGATGAGCACCTATTAGAGGTCTATAATCATGGATTAGCTTCTTTGTTAGAGCTTAACATAAATAAAGATCTAGCAAAAAGGGTTGCTGATCTACGTATTCTTATTTATGCGCTGGACGTTATATCTGTTGCTGAGCAGACATCTTTGTCCATCCTTGAGGCTGGTAGAATATACTTTGAATTAAAGTCGCTGCTAAGATTTGATATGATTAGAACAGTTGCTGGCAAGATGAAAAGCCATTCTTCCTATTGGGATCGCAGCTTAATTAATGATTTATTAGATGATTTAAGCAATTATCAACATAAGCTAGCTGTTAAAGTTATAAAAGCTACTGATAATCATGTAGACAAGGTTCAAACTTGGGCTATTAATGATAAGGATTATACAGAGCGCTACAATAGCTTTTTAGATGAGATGGTCGCTTATAAACTTGATTTAAGTAAATTAATACTCATAATCAGGAGAGTTAAAGTACTTGCTTCATAGGAAAAATGTTTAATATAGGTCTTTCAGAAATTTTAGTTGTAGCTTTAGTGAGTATAATTGTTCTTGATAAAAGTAAAGTACCTGTATTTCTTAATCTTATTAAAAATATATATAGGTATTTCTGGGTTGTAAAATCAAGAGTTAGGAAATTGTTGAAGGATACCGGAATTAAAGAATTATATGAAGAGCATAACGTTGAAAAAGTCAATTACATAATTGGTGAAGATGGCAAGCTTTACCCTACTTACAATGTAGATAGTACAAAAAATGACAGCAAAAATCCTAGTAGTAGATGATATACCATCTAATGTTAAGCTTTTGGAGGCTCAGCTAAAAGCAGAGTACTATACAGTTATTGTAGCTTATGATGGCGAGGAGGCGATAGATTTAGTAGCGGAACAGCAGCCAGACATTATCTTACTTGATGTCATGATGCCAAAAATGAGTGGTTTTGAGGTTTGTAAGAAGCTAAAGAATGATCCCTTAACGACTTATATTCCAATAATTATGGTAACTGCGCTGCATGACACTCATGATAGAGTGGAAGGAATTAATGCTGGTGCGGATGACTTTCTAACTAAGCCGATAGATGAAACTGCTTTATCTGCAAGAATTAAGTCTCTTGTGCGCTTAAAGATGATAATAGATGAGTTGTGCTTGAGAGGAGAAACTAATGCTGAGATTGGTGGAGTAGCAGAAAGCAGTATTATGGATTATTCTAATCAGATTTTTGATGCTAACATACTTGTTGTAGATGAGGACACCTTTCAAGCAGAGCAGATACACAATGTTCTAAAGCAACGCTTCAGATCAATTAAAATACTGCACGATCCAAAAGAAGCATTAAAGGTTGGTATTAAGGATAATTACGACCTGATTATTTCTGACATGCAGTTTTCAAAAACTGACGGCCTACGGTTGTGTTCTAAGTTTCGTAGTAAGGTAGAAACACGTTATACACCAATTCTGATCCTTTCTGAAGATTATGATAAAAGCAATTTAGTAAAGGCACTTGATGTAGGTGCTAATGATTATTTAACAGTACCTTTAGATGAGAGTGAATTAATAGCTAGGGTTAATTTGCAAGTGAAACGCAAAAGGTATCAAGATGCCTTGAGAATGAATTTATTTAATAATGTGGAAATGTCTATAAAGGATCCATTAACTAACTGTTATAATAGAAGATATTTTGATGCACACTTAAGAAATATTGTTAAGGATTCTGTGGAAAAAGATAGAAGTTTATCTCTTATGATACTTGATATAGATTATTTTAAGATGGTGAATGATAACTTTGGGCATAATGCTGGAGATGAACTTTTAAAGGAAATACAGAAAAGAATTTCTGAAAATATCAGAGTGACAGATTTATTAGCTAGGTTTGGTGGTGAGGAATTTGTTGTTGTAATGCCAGATACCAATGTATCAGATGCGTATACTATTGCAGAGAGAATAAGGAAAATTATTGCCAAAGAACCTTTTATACTTGTGGGTAAAAATACAACCCATAATGTAACTGTGAGCATTGGAATTTCAGCAATGCAAAGATCTGACCTTGATGATGTTAAAAAATTTATAGTACGTGCTGACAAATATTTATATAAAGCAAAAAACAGTGGTAGAAATAGAGTGGTTACTGGTTGAAGTTCTTTCAAATAAGTAGTAACTAAGATTCAAATGATAGCATAAAATTTCTCAACTCCGGAAATTTCGCATTTAACTGCAGAAATAGATATTTATTTAAAAAATACCCTGTAATTTTTAACCCTAGTCTGAATTCTTGATACGAGTAGCTATTTTGTAGGTTGTTATTGTATACATCATGCAACATCTGTGGAAAAGGTAGTAATTTATCTGCATAACAGTCACCTATTTTTTTTGACACTGCTCTACCAGTTTTTGGAGAAATAAATTGTAGATTTTCTTTCACACCTGTGACAGCACATTTTGATAGGTCTAACTTAAATCCAAGTTGCGTAAGAAGCAGAAGCTCTAAGTTAAGGTAATGACTTTGCCAAAACTGGCTATTATGTTTTATTACATCGATGAAGTGTCTAAAATTATCATACAACTTGATGCAGGATTCACTTTCTGGAAGCACTTTTTCTAATATAGACGAGAAAGAAACAATAGCAATGCTTTTTAACCTATCTTGAAAGAAATGATGAAATGGAGATTCAATCAATTCGCACTTTAAAAAACCTAGATTTTCAGGTAGCTTAGCACTCCATTCTGCATGTAATAGATTACTTATTTGAAACTTATAATTGCTATTGTTTGTTAACCTAGTTAATCCCCTGCGCTTTCCATGATTTTTTGTAAATAGAGAAAGAATTAAATTTTTATCACCGTATTTTTTAACAGCTATAATAACACCTTCATCTTTCCATCTCATTTAGAGTATATTGACCATATGATATTATAGAGATAATAAAATTAGTGTAGCAAATTTGAGTTTAAGTCAACTGAAATATATTGACTTTATGTGCAATATTAGCTTTAAACCGGTAAAACAAGCTGCTTAACATATGCGCCCTCTCTATTTTAATTATATTCTTCTTTTGTTTCTATGTTGTTTTTTGCTTTTTTCAATGAAAGCCCAAACGGATGATTCGTCAGTTATTACTATACCACAAAGAAAAAAAGAATTAGTTGAGTTAGTACAACCGAGGCAAATTATTGAAATACAGGAAATTGATGAGGGTATTCCAATTCCCAAAAGAAAAAAGGGTGTAGAAAGAAAACTAAGAGAAGACATCAAAGAGGTGAAAAATGAAATAAGAGATAAGAAAAATATTGAGAACAAAGATGATGAATTGGCTATAACAGAAATTATTAATTCTATAAGGGATAAACTGACAGAGTGTTGGAGCATTCCTGAGGGCATAGTTTATAAAGAAAATTTTAGTATAAAAATTAACTTATTATTATCCAGTAAAGGCGAGATCGTTGTAGCCACCGTAGCAGATAGTAGTTCTTATCAAAATAATCCTCTTTTTAGATCAGCGGCAGATAATGCAATGCGTGCAGTATATAAATGTAGCCCGTTAATTGGCTTACCTGCTGAACAGCATCACATTTGGCGCGAAGTCACGTTAGATTTTATTGTCCCAAATTTGGGAGAAAAACCCTGGACTTAAAGTCCATCCTTTTAAGAATATAATTTAAAGGTGAAAAATCTCAAAGAATGTGGAATATTATAGAAAAAGCAGTCACTCTATATATATATCACATAGTGTGGATAACAAAATATCGATATCCAGTATTAGTTGGAGATATTGGACAGAAAGCTAAAGAAGTTGTACAAGAAGTATGTGCAAATAATCAAGTAGAGAGGTAGAGTTGCGTCAACATGTATACGTTTCTGTACCCCCATACTTAAGTATTAGTAAGTTAGTGCAGTTAATAATAGGAGTTTGAGCCGCCGCTCCAGCTCTTTCCTTACATAAATTCCCCTTAAATTTTAAGCTTGATTTCTACTAGAATGAGTAGAATATGACGTTTTTTATACCATAATTAATTTTCCGTTATTTATCATAAAAATTTAAAGTTGTAGGCTTGACTTTGCATAGCTTATATTAGTATGCTATATTATTATGTTAACAACAGAGGGGTTATTATGTTAAGTGCTTTGAAAAATCTAAAAAGTAAAGCCAAGGAATTGGTGAGTACCATTACTCATGGTCAGGGTGTAAGTAAAAATATTGATAAAGAAAACTGTCTTCCAGAAAAAAATGCCTTAAATTCATCTTATCCTTATGTAAATTTTGGATATATGGAGAATGGTGTATTTTATCAATCTCAGCTAGCAATAAAGGATAAAGCTAATCTGAATATTTCAGGTGTTAGCGGTCTTCCAGATGAAGAATCGTGGAAGATATTTCAAAAGCACAAAGTTGGAAAATCTCATTGTGAAGGTGATGATTATAAAAGTCATATTAATACACTACTAGAAGGAGAGGTTTCTCGGAAAGTTGTAGAAGAATTATATAATATAAAAAGTGATAAAATAAAGTTTGCCGCACTTGAAGAGTTTTTAGATGAAGAGAATCGTTCTTTTCCGGTTGCAAGATTAGCTATTGCGGGAAAAGATCCAATTTGTTTGATGGATTTTCTCGAGGCTAGTAAGTCCAAAGAATATGGTATAGATGCAATTACAATGTGCAAACCTGGCAAAAACAAAACAAGAGGAGTGCGTTTATCGACTTGTTACGATGAAGATGAACAGGAAATAAGATCATATGAGATTCTCGATGGAACATATGATATGGATCTTGCTTGGGAAGTTGAAGGGAAAAAATGTCAAATGAAAATTTCAGTTAGTAGCGATGGTTCTGCAAAGATTCTTAAAAGAAACGGCGTTACTGATGAAGAGATATACGCGCACACAGAAGTAATGGTAGGAAAACAGCATGAAACAAAGTCTCTCTATGAAGCATTGGGACTACAACAAACACAAGGAAAGAGTATGGAAAAAATACAACCTAAGTTGTACAAACGTTCTCAACCACAAAAAAGCAAGGAAATAAAAGAGCTCGTGGAAAAGAATCCAGAGGTACAATCTGCACTTAAAGAATTTGCTTCAGAGGTAAAAGAAGAGAGTTCTGAGTCGGTGAAACCTTTGACAGATATCACAAAAGCGAATGTCAAAGAAGCTGGTTCTTCTATGCAGCGTTAATCACACATAAAAGATCTCTTCTAAGTTTAGGAGAGATCTTTATTGAAAAATTCAGGAAAATGTTGTATAATTACTGACAAACTTTGGTAAAACTTATGGCGGATTCAAGGATTAATGTAACCTTCGATACAGAAACTTCACAGCATCTTATTGAACTAGCTAAAGCTACCAAGCAGTCTGTTCAAAAATTAGCAGGAAAGCTAGTTAAAGAAGCGATCGAACTTGAAGCAGAAGATATTGCGTTTTCTAAAATTATTAGGGAATTAAGTGATGATGATGCAGAAGAAATAGAAGATAGTGAAGACATCTGGAAATAAACGTTATACTATCAAATATCTCAAACATGTTATTAAGAGGAATATACCTTCCTTACCAGAAGACATCAAACCAAGTATTAAAGAAGCAATAAAAGAGTATCTTGAGACAGATCCTATTGCTAACGGTGTATCATTACGCAATAGATTAAAGGGACATAGAAGAATAAAAGTTGCCAGTAATTATCGTGTTGTCTATCGTGTCGATACTGCAAAACGTATAGTAACTGTTGTTTCAATAGGACATAGAGATAACATTTACAATCAGGCAATATTAGACTTACTAAAACGTTAAATCAATATCCTGCCAGTATCAACCCGATACCGCACAGTGACTTTACCTGTTGAGCCACTTCTATTTTTTGCAACGTTTATCTCTAATTCGTTATTAGAGCCTATTTTATAGTAGCTATCTCTGTAGAGTAGAAAACTATGTTGGCATCTTGCTCGATGCTCACTGACTCCCTTAGGTCTGCTAATTGCGGTCTTTTGTTTTGTCTTTCTTCTACTCTGCGACTAATTTGTGATAGTGCCACGATGGGGTGTGTTGTAGAGACACAAAGAAAGATCAGAAATGAGCAAACTAAGTGCTTAAGCTGCACAATAGATGAGGGAAGGTCCCTCACAGTCGGCTTGCAAGAGCAGGCTTCAAACAGCCATAAGCTGCTTTGATAAGGTAGTGAGAGTTATGGAAAAGGTATAAATACGTGTCATGTACGAAATAGAGAGGCGAATGAAAATGAACCACTGATGAAGTGTCGAAAGGGCTGAAACGACGTCAAAACCAGGAGCTCCCATCTCTCCTGGGATAGATCTACAAGGAACTTGCTTACTGGGTAGGTGGCGTTCGGCATAAAAGTGGAGTGAATCTATTTTAGGCTATTGCATGGAACTACGGGAACCTGTCGTTTCGATGACAAGGGAGAAATCCAAGAAGCTAAACTTCAAGGATGAGAGTACCGATGCGAAGAACAGGGGCGGATCAGCTTGTAGTAGTGAAGAAGTTTCTGTAATGGGAATGGAGCGAAGGAGCTAGAGTTATTCAGTTTTAATTATGTATCAACCGAAAGGGAGGAGTTAATGAATAAAACAAAGTCTTTTGATATACCAAAGCAACTTATTTGGAGGGCTTATAAACGAGTATCGAAGAATAAAGGTGCTGCTAGTGTGGATGAGGTATCGATAATAAAGTTTGAAGAAAATCTAAAAGATAATCTATACAAATTATGGAATCGAATGTCATCCGGAAGTTATTTTCCAGGGCCGGTAAAAGCTGTTGCAATACCGAAAGATACGGGAGGGGGACAAAGAATTTTAGGTGTTCCTTCAGTATTCAACAGGATAGGGCAAACGGCTGCTTCTATGTATCTTGAGCCGCTAGTAGAGCCAAAATTCCATGAAGATTCATATGGTTATAGACCAAATAAATCAGTACTGGATGCGGTAGATACGGCAAGGAAAAGATGCTGGAGGTATGATTGGACGATAGATCTAGATATATCCGGGTTTTTCGACAATTTGGATCACGAGTTGGCATTGCAAGCTATCAAGAAGCATACAAACTGCAAATGGATCATACTGTATGTTGAAAGGTGGATGAAAGCTGCTATTCAGCTAGAAGATGGAAGTAAGGTAGTTAGGGAAAAGGGAGTTCCGCAAGGAGGTTCAGTTAGCCCAATCATTTCGAATATATTCATGCATCACGTATTTGATATATGGATGAAAAAGAACTACTCTACAGTACCATTTGAGAGATATGTAGATGATGCGATAGTGCACTGCAAGACGCAAAAACAGGCAGAATTTATGAGAGTAATGATCGAAGAAAGATTAGCCAAATATAAGCTAAAGTTACATCCTGATAAAACACAAATTGTGTATTGTAAGGATGGGAACAGGAAGAATATGTTTCCTACACAAAGCTTTGATTACCTAGGATATACTTTTAGACCTAGAAAAGTAAAGAGCAAGATAGGGAAATATTTCGTTGCATTTCTTCCAGCAATTAGCAATAAGGTTGGGAACGTTCAAAAAAGTGTGTCAAACCGCATTTTCAATTCAACT
>NZ_JAFEVH010000012.1:28846-32225 GCF_048054155.1 Wolbachia endosymbiont of Nasonia giraulti | reverse complement strand
TCAAATACTTTATTATACCTTTATCATTTACTTTAGGAAATACTATAATATCAGACTCTTATTTAATACAATTGAACACTCCCTGCTCTTTTTTTTATCAGTCGTTTATTATCAATTAATGAGACTATAGCCAAAATTGTTTCGATCTGCCCTACTTTTCTACTAATGATCTGATTAAGATTTTTTTCATTGAGCTTGGCAATATCATTGCTTACAAGTATAAAGGCATTTTTATATATTTCCCGAAATAATTGAGAATTGTGAATCAGGGTACTCGCGCCTATTTCTAGTAGGTTTTTGTGTAAAATGTTCGTATAGGTTTGTAACAATTGAAACATCTGGTCTATTTATAGCTTCCCTTAAAGAAAGAACTAACATTTTCTTTAAGTTAGCTTGTTTATCTATATCAATTAAAAGTCTAGGATCACTTTCTACAGCTAATATCTTTTTCCACCATAAAGTTATAACTTTTTTATTAGAATAATATAGCTTAATTGTTAACTATATCTGTGAGAAAATCAAGAATTATGTATTTTTTTATATTTTATATAGGATTATTAATATTCACTTTAGTTTCAGAAACATACTGCAAATTAGAATCATAAAAATCTTTAATGTTCATTTTTCCAAAAACGCAAAAAAAGTACCTACCTTTGTGAAAACAAGCCTATAAAAATATGGTTGTAAAAATGGAAGCTTAAAATCATTGCAACAAAGTTAGGCAAATTGGTTCATATGTAAATTTAGTGAAAGTAAACCAATATAGCTGATTTCATGGTATAGCAAAATCACTATATTGAAAAGTTTATATGGTACACCAATTGATTCTAATAACTTTTATTCCACAACTTTGCAGTATTACTTATTTAATGATGAGATAAGAATTGCGTGCTAATAAATAATAAAAGTTAATATAATAATAGAAATATTGACATATTAATAATATTATTATACTCTTAGTATAATTAAGTAATTAAGAGAAATTATGAGTATTGTATTGTTTTATAAGAAGTTTAATGACCATGATTTAGGTGATGATAAAAGTTCTTTGAGAAAAAAGTTCAACGAAATAATTAAAGATTTAAAAGAGAACAACAGTACAAGCCAAGGGAATATAAAATTAATAAAAGGTGATGGGAATATTGAATATTCTCGAGCTAAATTAAGTGATAGTGACAGATTATTATTCACAAGTATAAAGATTGATAACAAAGATGCTTTTATTATTTTAGAAGTAATTCTGAATCATGATTATCATAAGTCTAAATTTTTAACAAATAGAGAAAAAATTAAAAACATAGAAATAATAGATAAAAACAATGAAGAAGTTTCTAATAGCGTAAGTACATTGGAGATTGAAGATGCTCCACAAGTTAGTTATCTCGGTAAATTTATTACTTTTAGTGCAAAGCAAAAAGATATAGTTAAAAGAGTTGGAAAGTTTGAATTACCTTTAGTTATTAGTGGATCTGCTGGTAGTGGAAAGACATCAGTGGCTTTGGAGAGCCTAAAGAAGATAAAAGGGAAGTTTGAGGGAGGAAAAATTCTATATATTACCAAATCCGAAAATCTTATAAAAGAATCAAAAAAATTACTTGAATACGAATACTATGATGAAACTGCTAATGAGTTCAAGATTGCTGCTCCGGAAGAAATTGATTTCTTATCTCTGCATGAGTTTCTTGAAAAGCGAGCAGAAGATATAAAAGGAAAGAAGCCAATCAATAGAAGTAAGTTTTTTTCATGGTTCAACGAAATATGCAAGAAAGATAAATTTAAAGAGTATAAAAAAGATGGAGATAAAATATTCGAAGAATTTACAGCTGTGATAGGTGGAGGAGACTTATTAGGAAAAGATGGAAAAGATAGATATGGTAAATTAGGAAACAGACAATCTATGTTTTCTGTAGACGAAAGGAACAAAGTTTATGATTTTTTTAAAGAGTACAGGAAGTTTATAGAAAAAGATTCAGAGTATTATGATCCTAATCTTGTTGCATATAAGTGCATTACAGAAGGAATGTATAGTGCGATTGTTGTAGATGAAGTACAAGATTTGACCGAAAGCACACTGAGTTTAATATTAAAAAGTTTAAAAGATGAAAGTAAGGATAATTTTTTGTTATGCGGTGATATTAATCAAGTAATACATCCTAGTTTTTTCTCTCTATCTAAGTTAAAATCTTTTCTCTGTCAAAATCAATGTATAAGGGATCAAGGGTCAGAAGTTTTTTATACCCTTGAGAAGAATTATCTTAATAGTGAACAAGTCATTGAGCTTGCCAACCGTATACTACATCTTAAGAATTATTGTTTTGCTTCAGAAGATAAAATAACAGTAGACGATGCTTTTCTAATGAAGAGTGAAACTAAGAACAAAGGGAACGTTGGCTTTATTATTGATGATAAAAAAGAAGAAATAGCAAAAAAAATAAATGAATCTGTAAATTGTGCTGTTTTAGTTCTGGATGATGAAAGCAAAGAAGATGCTCGTAAATCGTTTGATACTCCACTTGTGTTTAATATACATGAAGCCAAAGGCCTGGAGTTTGAAAATGTGGTTCTTTACAAGTTTACATCCTGTAAAGCTTATAATGAAATATGGAATATAGCATGTCCGAATAAAAGTGAGAGGGAGATAGATAATACTATTAATGAAATTCGTGATTCATATAACGAAAGGGAAGTTAACACTTCAAGAAAGAAGGATAAGAATGATAAGTCTTTGGAGAAATATAAATTTTATATGAACGCTCTGTATGTTGGAGTCACTCGTGCTGTTAGTAATGTCTACATTATAGATGATGAAAGTAATTTATTGAAAATAATAGAACCAGAAGAAGCAGGTAATGTAAATATTGAGCAAGAAAAATCGAGTCCTGAAGAATGGAGAAATAAGGCACTAGAGTTAATAGAGAAAGGAAACATAGAGCAAGCAGAACTTATAGCAAGGAAATTGCAAAACGAAGGAAAAAAAGAATATGCTGAAGAGGTTACGAATGCGTTGAGAACTAATAGGTATCATGAAGAGGATCAGATCTTAGATAAGAACAAGCATACAAATTCAGTGTTAGAGAGTGATATGAGTTCTCAGTCTTCACAAAACTCAGAACATGAAGGAGATGATATTAGCAAACCTCAGAGTAAAGAAAGTAGACATAATAAAAACAAAAAGAAGAAAGCTAAAAAATATCATCAAGTTCAAGAGGTAAAACCACAGCTTTCTTTAGAAGATAGTACTAATAGAAAACACAATAGCAAAAAGCCTCAGAATGAAAGGTATAAACAGGATTTAAATGACGCAAAGGAATCAAAAAGATTAGAGAAAAATAGGGAACGTTCAAAAAAGTGTGTCAAACCGAAAAAAAAGTAATAAATT